>JAZUHM010000495.1:0-3762 GCA_045641725.1 Bacteroidaceae bacterium
CGCGAGAGGTATTCTATGTTGACGGGGAATTCCTTGAGTCGCTCGCTGAATGTCTGGTAGTGCTGATAGGCCAGCACGGTGGTAGGCACGAGCACTGCCACCTGCTTGCCGTCGGCGGCAGCCTTGAGGGCGGCGCGCACAGCCAGTTCCGTTTTTCCAAAACCCACATCGCCGCATACGAGGCGGTCCATGGGGCGCGTGCTCTCCATATCGCGCTTTATCTCGGCGGTCACCTTGAGCTGGTCGGGCGTGTCTTCGTAGATAAACGATGCCTCAAGCTCGTGCTGCATATAGGTGTCGGGGCTATAGGCGAAGCCCTGCTGCTTACGGCGCTCAGAGTAGAGTTTTATCAGGTCGCGGGCGATGTCCTTGATTTTCTTCTTGGTGCGGTCTTTCATTGCCGCCCATGCGCCGGTGCCCAGTCGGCTGAGGCGCGGTGCAGTCTCGCCCTCGCGTGCCTTATACTTGCTGACCTTGCTCAGTGAGTGGATGGATACATATACATAGTCGCCGTTCTGATAGAGCAGCTTCATCTGCTCCTGCTCCACGCCGTTCTTCTCTACTCTCACCAGGCCTATGAATTGGCCGATGCCGTGGTCAACGTGGGTCACATAGTCGCCCGGCTCAAACTGATTGAGCTCGCGCAGGGAATGAGCCACCTTGGCATTGCGGGCGTGGTGGCTGCGGAGCTGGTATTTGTGGAAACGGTCGAATATCTGGTGGTCGGTAAAGAAGCAAGCCTTGAGATTGTCGTCGGCAAAGCCGCCGTGCAGGGTGTGGGCGATGGGAGTGAAAGGGATGTCGCGGTCTGTTTCCGCAAAGATGTCGCGCAATCGCTCGTGCTGCTTGGGATTGTCGGCCAGGATGTAGATCTTGTATTTGCGGGCGAGATAGTTGGCCAGCGTGTCGCTGATAAGGTCAAAATTCTTGTGAAAGAGCGGCTGCACCGTGGTGGAGAATGCAATAGTGGCGCCCTTGGCCTTGGCGGGCTTGGGGCCAAGCACTACTGAGGCGTACTGCTTGGTGTGGCGCACGAAATCCGTTGGGTCGAGCAGGATGCGGCTGGCTATGAGCTCGGAGTCGTCGTCGGTATTGTCGCCGTAAGTCTCGCGGCGCTCGATGAGTGCCTGGGTAGAAAAGCCCTCGTCGTAGATGCGCCCAACGGTCTGGCTTACAAACATGGGGTTGCGCTGCACCAGCACGGCGTCGTCGGGCAGAAAATGGAAAAACGATACGCGCTCGTTGGTGTCGGCTGCCACAAACGGCACCAGCACGGCCTGCTCAACCTTGCTGACCGACAGCTGGCTCTGCACGTCAAAGGTGCGGATGCTGTCAACCTCGTCGCCAAAGAAGTCTATTCGGTAGGGATGCTCGGAGGAATACGAGAAAACGTCGAGAATGCTGCCTCGTATGGCAAACTCGCCTGGCTCAAAGACGTAGTCCGTGTGGCGGAAACCGAGGCCGAAGAGGGTTTTCTCGATGCTGGAAAAATCATACTCCTTGCCCACCTCCACAGAGAAGCTGCTGCTGCGCAAGGACTGCTGTGTGATGACCTTGACGGCGAGCGCTTCGGGGTGCGTAATAATAAATAAGGTATTGTGCTGACGCTCCTCCGCCATTGAGGATAGCCGCGAAAGGACATCGGTGCGCAGAATCTCGTTGGCCGGGTCAATCTGTGCGTATTTCACGCCGCGCTTGTATGGCGAGGGGTAAAACAGCACGTTTGAGTCGCCGCAAATGGCTGCGAGGTCGTTGTAGAAATAGCCAGCCTCATCTTCGTCGTTCAGCACGCAAAGGATTGTGCGTGGTGTCTCGAGCAGTTTTGGCAATGGCGACATGCAGGCAGCCGACGCCGAGCCCTGCAGTCCCTCCAAGTAGATAGCGTCGCTTGGCGCAAGGGTCTGCAATTTGTTGGCCAAAGCCTTTACTCGGCTATGGCGCACAAAAATCTGCTGTATGTCGATGGAATTGCTCAATGATTAGATTGCTGGATTGTAGGTCGGTAGGCGCGCAGGACAGGCCGCGGAGATTGCTAAATTGTAGGTCGGTGGGCGCGCAAGACTCGCTGCGGAGATTGCTAAATGTGCAGGTCGGTAGGCGTGCAGGACTCGCCGCTGAGTTAGTAGTGCTTGCAAACAGCAAAAGACCACCGGATTGTGTCAGGTGATCTTAAGCGATATCTTAAAGTTTAAATGTCCTGTTTAAATCAACGGGCACTTGGTTTCAAACTACTGGGCTGGCTGCTCCTGAGCAGGCTGTGCTGCGTTTGGCTGACCCTGAGCCTGCTGTGGCTGCTGAGTCTGTGTTGGTACAGCCGAGCCGAGAGCAGAACCCTGCTCCTCAGTTGGAGAACCGATAGTGTAGGCTGCTGCGATGCTGCAGAGCACCATGGCAATGGCAAGGCCCCAAGTTACTTTTTCGATGAAATCTGTGGTTTTGCGAACACCACCAAGACTGTTCATGCCAGAGAAACTCTCTGCAAGGCCGCCGCCCTTAGATTCCTGGATGAGTACTGCCAAACACATCAAAATTGATGCCAGTACAATAAGAACAATAATTACTGCGTACATACTTATAATTTACTTTTTGTTTCTGTTTATTCGTATTAAAAGTTGCAAATAGCGCATTTGGTCTGCAAAGTAAACACTTTTTTTTGGATTATCCATGCTTATTGCCTTGATAATTTCAAATGCTTGCTCATATTTTTGCTGTTTTATGTAAATTCCGGCCATTGCCTCGGTAAAATAGTCGCTATCGGGGCCATTTTCGGCAGAATTGTCGTTGTTGGAAATCTCGGCGCTGCTGGTTGCCAATTCTTCGTCGGTTTGCTCGGCGAGATGCTTGCGTATTGCCGTCACGGTAAACTCGTCTTCGGCCGCGGAAGAGGCGGCTTCGTTTTTGGAATGGGCGGCTTCGTTTTCGGCTTGAGGCTCGTTAGCTGCGTTTTCTGTAGGCAAAACTTCTGTTGTCGGCGCTGCTGCGGAGTCTGTCAGCGTTTCTGTGGAGTCTGTCAGCGTTTCTGCGGAGTCTGTCGGCGCTGTTGCGGAGTAAGTCTGCTCGTTTTTAGGCAGAATGGGCTCGTTTTCAGGCAGAGTCGGCGCATTTTCAGGCTGTGCGGGTGTTGCTGTGGCTTCTATATGCGGAGTTTCTGGTTCTGCATGTGGTGTGGAATCGCCGAGGCAGTCGGGCAGCTGCTCCAGGTATGCGGAGTAGTCGTTGGGGAAGGTGAGGGCGCTGGGTGAGGCCGATGCTGAAGCGGGTGCGTCGGGCAGCGTGCTGAGGAAATTGTCAATCAGCGCGAGTGTGCGGTCGCCAGTGTCGGCAGCAGTGTCGTCTGCGAGTTTTTGCACTGGTATCTGATAATTGGCGCCTTCTATCATGTCGAACAGGGCTGAGCGGTCGGCCACAAACGCTGCGTATTTCTTGAGGTATGCGCTGAATTCGGGGTCGTGCACCTTATACATATTCTGCAACAAGAGCAGATAGGGCGCCTGATAAAACGGATAGTGCTCAATGGCGGCTTTGAGTGCTGCCACTGTGCTGCGGTCCATTCGTTCGGGATGGCGAATGAGTTCTGTTGCTATGTTTATTTCCTGTGTGATAGTCATTGTCGTAGGGTGGGGCGGCGCGGAGTTGGCGCCCGGTGTGGTTACCAGTCGTCGAGTGCTGCCTTAAAGATTTGGTCGGTGAGGTCTTTGTTCATCTGTGTCACCAGTTCTTCTTGCACGGCGCTGAGTTGTTGCGAGGCGTCGTATTCGGCGG
>JAZUHM010000496.1:0-6923 GCA_045641725.1 Bacteroidaceae bacterium
GCTAAAATAAATAATTTCTTCATGTCCTAAAGTGTTAGAATGTTTTCTTAATTTGATTTCAACTTACGAGAAATTATTTCTTTGCTTTAGGAGCAGCCTTTTTTGCAGGAGCTTTCTTTGCAGGAGCTTTTGCCGGCTCAGCCTTTGGGGCTTCTGCTTTCTTGGCAGATGCCTTAGCTGGTTCAGCCTTTACTGATTCTGTCTTAGCTGGTTCAGCTTTTGCTTTTGGGGCAGTTTTGGTGGCAGGTGCCTTTTTTGCAGGCTCTGCTTTTGGAGCTTCTTCTTTTTTTGCAGGAGCTTTCTTTGCTGGAGCCTTTTTTGCTGGAGTCTTGCCGCCTAAAAGCTGTACAGTCTTCTGAAGCTTTTCGATTTCCTTGTCCTTGAGTGCAAGTTCGTCTTCCTGGTTGCGGATAGTGGTGAGAAGTGCAGAGAGTTCTTCGTTTTCTGTCTCAGGATAGTAGTTGTTCACGCGAGTCACAAAATCTCCAATGATATTCATGTAATTTGTGAATGCATCGTATGGAGAGTCATAAATTCCACGATATGCACCAGCGCTGCTTGCCTTGGTTGACATGAAACGGAAGTTGTTGGTAGCCTGCAGATAATCCCAGTCTTGCTTGATGCGCTTGTCGTGAAGGATCAGTACGCGGTCTGCAATCTTGTAAAGCTTATCGAATGCGTCGCGCTGCATGTCGTTGCCAAGCCATGGAGAGATGTCGCGCTCTTCATCAACCCAAGTCACAGGGTATGGCGCGTTGAAATCACCTGCCGACTTAAATTTTGAGCAGATGTCTGATGGGGTAGAGAAGGTGATACCCTTTTCCTTTGCCTGAGCAGGAAGGGCTTTCATGAACTCAAGGATATTGCTTGACAATGGCTGGAAAATGCCGAGTGCGCAAAGTTCCATGAAGAGGTTATAAACTTGTTCTTCCTCTGGTTGATTAGCAATCCAACCAATATATTTGTCTGCAAAGAGTGGATATTCTGCCCAGTTAGAGTCGTTAAAGCGATACGAGATATCCTCTGACAAAGAACCGTCGCGGAGAAGAAGTTTGAGCTTTGGAGCCTGATTGCAGTTATATACAAAGTGGGGGCTCTTCCATCCAAGGATGTGCTTAGCACCTTCAGTGAGCATTCCCTTGAATCCCATCTCATAAACTACGCGGCCAATCTCGTCGGTGTAGATGAGGGCAGAGTTGCTGAGTACCTTTGGTTTCTGTCCAAAGAGAGTCTCGACCTTAGAGCAAAGAGCGTTAACCTCGTCCTTGAAACAAGAGATGTTGGTGAGCGAAGAAAGACCGTGGCTGTACGGCTCGGCTACGATTTCGCAGCAGCCTGTGTCAACGAGTTCCTTGATAAGCTCGATTACCTGTGGGGCATAAATTTCGAGCAACTCGATTGAGCATCCAGAGATAGAAAGTGAGCACTTGAAATAGTCTTTGTTGTCTTTGGCCATCTGAATAAGGGCCTGAAGAGAAGGGATATAAGATTTTTCTGCAGTTTCAATGATACTGCGTTCGTTCTCATAGTCGTCGTAATAATAGTGGTCAGTACCGATGTCAAAAAAGCGGTAGCGCTTGAGATGTATGTTTTGATGAATCTCAAAATTTAAGCATATTGTTTTCATATGTCGTGTTGTTTTTTGCTATATATAATATTAATAATGTATGTTAATAACCCAAAAGTCTGTCGTAGTGTGCACGTATGCGCTCGCCAACCTTTTCCCATGTTATGCGATCAACCTCATCACGGCCTTCGCGCTCCAGGTAGTCGTGGAAAGCGTCGTTGGTACAGAGTGCGTGAATGGCGTCTGCCATGGCCTCAATGTCCCAATAGTCTGTTTTTATACACTTGTCGAGAATCTCGCCACAACCTGACTGCTTGGAGATAATGCTTGGCACTCCAGACTGCATAGCTTCAAGAGGCGAAATACCAAATGGCTCAGAAACTGATGGCATAACGTAAACGTCTGAATCGCGGAAAGTCTCATATACGGCATCACCTTTCATGAATCCAGGGAAATGGATGCGGTCGGATATGCCTTTTTGAGCTGCAAGTTCAATCATTTGATCCATCATGTCGCCAGAACCTGCAAAACAGAATCTGATGTTTTTGGTACGATCAATAACGAGTTTGGCTGCCTCAATGAAGTACTCTGGGCCTTTCTGCATAGTTATACGGCCAAGGAATGTCACGACCTTCTCTTTCTTCTCGCGGAATGGCTTGCGCTTGCTCACGATGTCCATCACGCGCTCTGGCAATGGATATACCGCATTGTGCATGGCAAAGCACTTGTTTGGATCCTGATGGTAGTGATTGATTACGGTTTGACGAGTCAATTCACTTACGCACATAATGCAGTCGGCATGATCCATGCCATCCTTCTCGATGCTGTAAACGCGAGGGTTGACATTGCCGCGCGAACGGTCAAAGTCTGTGGCGTGCACGTGGATAACTAACGGCTTGCCGCTAACTTGCTTTGCATGAATACCGGCAGGATAAGTGAGCCAGTCGTGGGCGTGGATAATGTCAAATTCCTGTTGACGCGCAACAACACCTGCTACGATAGAGTAGTTGTTGATTTCTTCGTGCAAATTATCTGGATAGCGTCCAGAGAACTCGATTGCGCCAATGTCGTTGGTGTTTAAGCCGGAGAAATCTGCATAGATATTGTCGCGGAGGCGGTAATAGAGATCTGGATCCATCTGAGTGCCCAAACGCTCTTGCAGCCAACCATAGTCAATGTCGCGCCATGCCACAGGCACGTGGTTCATCGGGATAATATTGAGAAAACTACGGTCTTCATCACCCCATGGTGCGGGCAGACAGAATGTGATGTCCATATCACTCTGTGCTGCCAGACCTTTGGTAAGTCCGTAGCTGGCAGTACCTAAGCCGCCAAGGATATGTGGAGGGAATTCCCACCCGAACATTAATACTTTCATTATATTAGTTTTGGGGGTTATTATTGATGGTTGATATTGTCTAACAATCTGATTGTTCTCAAAATAGAAGCTACGTTGATAGCGTATGATACTGCGCCACGACCATGGAATGGAGGATTGCCGTCAAAGAGTTCTGGAATTGAACCAAGGTTGTGGTAGAACAATTCTTCTTCAAAATGAATAAGCTGGCGTTCGATAAAGCTCAAACCGCTCATCTTGTAGATCTTGAGATATGCTTCAAAGTAGAAACCGGTAAGCCATGGCCATGCTGTGCCTTGATGGTATGCTTCGTCGCGCTCCCACTGATGGCCTTCATAGATTGGGCGATAGCCGCCGCTCTTAGGGCTGAGTGAACGAAGGCCCTTGCGTGTGTTAAGTTCGCGCGTACATATATCCAAAGCGCGCTTGCGCTGTTCGCGTGTGAGTGGAGAATAGTCAAGGGCGATTGCGAAAATCATATTTGGCCTAACCTCCCAGCTAACCATTTGGTTATCTACATAGTCGTAGAGGTAGCCATGGTCATTCACAAATACATATTTAAAGGATTCGCCCACTTTTTCTGCCAAAGCGCTGATGGTGTCTGCCTCAAGTTCGCGTGAACTTTCTTTGAGCATATCTGCCCAGAAGCAGAGGGCGTTGTACCAAAGAGCATTAAACTCTACGATGTAGCCAGAGCGTGGAACGATAGGGCGACCATCATGCACTGAGTTCATCCAAGTAACTGGAGTCTCGCGGCCATTGGTATAAAGCAAGCCGTTTTCGTGTACAAATAGGTTTGGATGGTTGCTCTTTGATATATATGTTATAATTTGTTCTACAAGATCGCCATATTTTGCAATTGCTTGCTGGCGGCCTACTGTCTTGCTATACTGTTGAATGCTCCATAGAGCCCAAAGCAATACGTCAGGCTGCTCCATTTCGTAGATTTCAACTTCGAGTTCTTTGCCTGCTATCCACGACTTGATGGCTTTGGCTGCAGTCTTCATATACAGTTCAAAAGTCTCAGTCTCGCCCAGTGATAAGGTTAAGCCTGGCAATGAGATAAAGAAGTCACGAGCGCGACACTTGAACCATGGATATCCAGCAATGATATAATTCTCGCCTTTTTTGTTGAGACGGAATTGGTGGGCTGCGTGATGCAAGCAGTTGTAGAATGAATCCATAGGCTCAGTGTTGGTGGCATCAATATCCATGATGCGCTTGAGCTGATTTGGCTGAATCTCGCTAATACCGGCAGAGAAGCAAATGGTCTCACCTTTTTTAATCTGCATTTCAAAATAGCCTGGGTGGTAGAGATCTTCATTAGATTCGTAACCGCGTTCGCGCTCACGAGGATAATCAAGTCCCATATACCAATCGCCAACTTCTACAAAATCAGTTTTCTTGTTGATTTGCATGTAGATGTCTGGGTATCCGGCGTAGAGATTCATCTTCACACCATTCTTAATTGGGGTCACGGTGGTGTCAAGAGAGTCGTTTTTGTGTGTAAATGTGCGAACACTGCGATATGCAAGGAAAGGATTGAGACGAAGAGTGGTTGCTGAGTGAGCATCAAGCAAAGTGTAGCGGATGATTACTCTTGACTCGCTGCGGCGGAAATGAATTTCTTTTTGCAGCACCACGCCACCTACATTGTAAATTGTAGTAGGAAAACCTTTCCATTCAAACGAACGTATGTATTTATGTCCGTTGGGGCTGAAATTGTCGCCCTGATATTTATGGAGACCAAGATTGAACTCTGCGCCGTGCTGGATAATGGTCTCGTCGAGCGACGAAAGAAGCACGTGTAATTCGTTGTCAATCTCTGGCAGAGGCATTACGAGCAAACCATGATACTTGCGGGTGTTGCATCCCACAATGGTCGTACAGCAGTAAGCCCCGGTGTCGTTGCAGCAGAGAATCTCTCTAGGTAGAGACTCCTGCAGGTTGGTCATCTTGACCTTGTCGTAACTGATAAAAGCAGCCATAGGCATCAGATGTTTTAAGATGATTATTTAGTTTTTTTGAAATTTCTGAGTACAAATATAAAGAAAATTACGATACTTCAAAGAAAATTGACACGAAAAAACGCAAAAATATTCCACATTATTATTATTTAATATTAAAAAGTGATTTTTTTGCTTTGCTCTGGAGTTGGCGCAATTAGCTGTTGTTTTGGAAAAAGATGCTCCTCAATGCTTAAAATAACCACTATATTGATATTTGTTGCTGTGAAAGTGCGCTGATTTTGCGGAAATTCATTATATTTGCAACCTATTATGTGAAATGACGAATAAAACAAAACATATTATATCATGAAAAGAATTTTTAAAAGAGCATTATTTAGTGTGTGTTTTGCAACTACATCAGTTCTATGTATGGCGCAATACACAATTTATCCTGTACCCCACAAGGCGGTAAGTGAAAAGGTTAATCTGCAACTTACTCCAACGGTAAATGCTGTGGTCGAATCTGGAATCGACAATTACACGATTGAGCGACTGAAAGAGGTTGTGACCATTGAAAACGGTATCGCAATTACGTTTAGCAAGAAGGCAAAGCCCGGAGTTACAAACATTTATCTTGGCATAAATGGCTCTAAGGGCGCGGCGGCCAAAATGGTGGCAAAACTCGGATTAAGCACTGATGTGTTTGCAAAAGCAGACAAATTTGACCGTCATATTGTGAGCATAGCTCCTAGTGCAAAAGGAGTAGGTGATATCGTCATTGTTGGCGAACACACCAATGCCGTATTCTATGGCCTCGCAACTCTCGAGCAGATTCTTGAGCAAAAAGCCGGAAATTCTCTCACAGCCGTTACTTATTATGATTATGCCGATATGCAGTATCGCGGCTGTGTTGAGGGCTATTATGGCTATCCTTACTCCTTTGAGGTAAAGAAAGACCTCATGCAGTTCTTCAAGAAATATAAGATGAACACATATCTCTACGGTGCTAAGAGCGACCCTTATCACTCTGGTTACTGGCGTGACGCATATCCAGAAACCATAACTCCGATCCAGCAGAAAAACGGTTGGCTGTCTCAGCAGATGATTAAGGACCTCAGCAAATTGTCTCTTGAGACCAAGGTTAATTTTATTTGGGCAATTCACCCAAATAGCGGAAAATCCGTGGATTATCACACAAAGGAGAGTACCCAAAAGGCAACAGACGATGTTATGAGCAAGTTTGATAAGATGCATGCTCTTGGCATTCGCCAGTTTGCCGTCTTCCTTGATGATGCAGGCTGGGATTTTGACGACGTCGATAACTACCGCGACCATCTTACAGGCTTGCAGAATGCGCTTGAAGCCAAATACAACAAGAATTACACAAACGCATCAGACACCGTGATGCCTATTCACTATGTGCCTCATATCTATGCAATTAACTTTGCGCGTCCAAACGATCTCAAGACCTATTTTGATGCAATTTCCCAGATTAGAAACAACATCGTGGTCTATACCACAGGTAGTGGCGTGTGGAGCTCTGCAAAGAACGAGGATTTTGTGCTGATGGAGAAGCTGATGAAGCGCCCGGTTGCATTGTGGTGGAATTATCCATGCAATGACAATAAGGATGGCCGCATCTATACAGCCGACATGTATTCTACCCTCCACGAAATGGGCTTGCCTACTCCAGACAAAGAGGTTCCCCAGTGTTTGGGTATGGTTAGCAATCCTATGCAGCAAGGCGAAGTTGCCAAGGTCTGCATGTTTGGCGTGGCCGACTACTCATGGAACTCTGCTGCATTCAACACAATGGCTAACTGGGAGGCTGCTTTCCCAGCAATCATAGGTAAGGAGAATGCTTCTCTTTATAATTATGTGGCTAAATATGTTCGCTATCAAGATACAGAGGACATCCACAATATGATTGAGGATTATAAAGCAGGCAAGGCCAATGGCAAGGCTCTCGCCGACACACTTAAAGCCATAAATGCCGCAGCAACCAAGATGCTTGCGCTCAATACAGGCAAGGAAAGCGACAAGCTCCTCC
>JAZUHM010000497.1:0-2910 GCA_045641725.1 Bacteroidaceae bacterium
GCAAAAATCGAAAAGAAGATGCAAGAAATCGTGTCGCGCAAAGAGGCTGTGGTTCGTGCCGACATTTCAAAGGCTGACGCCTTGAAGAGCTTCGGCGATAAGGGACAAACCCTCAAGTGCGAACTTATCAGCGAACTTGAAGATGGCAACATCACCACATACACACAAGGCAATTTCACCGACCTTTGCAAGGGTCCCCACATCATGTCAACCGGCATCATCAAGGCAGTGAAGATTATGAGCGTGGCCGGCGCATTCTGGCGCGGCGACGCCAATCGCGAGCAGATGACTCGTATCTACGGCGTCTCATTCCCTAAGAAGAAGATGCTCGACGAATATCTTCAGATGCTTGAAGAAGCCAAGAAGCGCGACCACCGCAAGATTGGCAAGGAGATGGAGCTCTTTATGTTCAGCGAGAGAGTAGGCAAGGGCCTTCCAATCTGGTTGCCAAAGGGCACAGATCTTCGCCTCCGCCTCGAAAGCTTCCTCAAGAAGATTCAGGCCGACTTTGGTTACCAGCAGGTAATCACTCCCCACATCGGCCACAAGCAGCTCTACGTCACCTCTGGCCACTATGCCAAGTACGGCAAGGATTCTTTCCAGCCAATTCATACCCCAGAGGAGGGCGAGGAATACATGCTCAAGCCAATGAACTGCCCTCACCACTGCGAGGTATTTGCCCACAAGCCACGCTCATACCGTGACCTCCCTGTGCGCATTGCTGAGTTCGGCACCGTATATCGCTATGAGCAGAGCGGCGAGCTCCACGGACTTACCCGCGTGCGTTCCTTCACTCAGGACGACGCCCACATCTTCTGCCGCCCAGACCAGGTGAAGGAAGAATTCCTCCGCGTGATGGATATCATCCTTATCATCTTCAAGATGCTTAAGTTTGAGAACTATGAGGCACAGATCTCGCTCCGCCACAAGACAGACCACTCAAAATACATCGGTTCTGAAGAAAACTGGGAGAAAGCAGAGAACGCAATCATCGAAGCTTGCAAGGAGAAGGGCATCAATGCCGTAGTAGAATACGACGAAGCCGCATTCTATGGCCCAAAACTCGACTTCATGGTCAAAGATGCCATCGGCCGCCGCTGGCAGCTCGGTACAATCCAGGTAGATTATAACCTGCCAGAGCGCTTTGAGCTCGAATATGTCGGCACTGACGGCGAAAAGCATCGCCCAGTGATGATTCACCGTGCGCCATTTGGCTCAATGGAGCGCTTTGTGGCAGTGCTTATCGAGCATACCGCCGGTCACTTCCCACTCTGGCTCACCCCAACCCAGGTGGCAATCCTCCCAATCTCTGAGAAGTACAACGCTTATGCAGAGAAGGTGGCCGCCGAACTCAAGAAAAACGATATCCGCGCAACAATCGACATGCGCAACGAAAAGATAGGTCGCAAGATTCGCGACAACGAAATCATGCACATTCCTTACCTGCTCGTGGTAGGTGAAAAAGAAGAGGCAGAAGGCCAAGTTGCCGTCAGAAAACAGGGCGCTCAGAACCTCGGAACCATGAGTTTGGAAGATTTTGCAAAGAAAATTACCGAAGAAGTAGCAGAATTAACAAAAATTGATTAACTTTGCACCCGCAAAATTTATAGATGAAGAACGACAACGCAAAACAACAGTATCGCATCAACGAGCAAATACGCGCTCGTGAGGTCCGTGTGGTAGGCGATGACATAGAGTCGCAGGTGCTTCCAACACCTAAGGCAATCAGCCTGGCCCGCAGCATGGACAAAGACCTTGTGGAGATTTCTGCAAATGCAAATCCTCCTGTATGTAGAGTAATCGACTATAGCAAATTCCTCTATCAGCAGAAGAAAAAGCAGAAGGAGATGAAAGCACGCCAGGTCAAGATTGAGGTAAAGGAAATCAGATTCGGACCTCAGACCGACGACCATGACTACGACTTTAAGCTCAAGCATGCCAAGGAATTCCTTGAGGCAGGCAATAAGGTCAAGGCATATGTGTTCTTCCGCGGACGTTCAATCGTCTTCAAGGAACAAGGCGAAGTGCTCCTCCTGCGTTTTGCCAACGACCTCGAGGAAGTCGGCAAGGTAGAGCAGATGCCATCGCTCCTCGGCAAGAGAATGATAATGTTCCTCGCACCAAAAAAGATGCCCAGCTCAGCACCAAAGAAGACCGTTGTTGAAGACGCACCTGTAAAGAAGAACCAGTCTGATAAGAAGCCAGAACAGAAAGCCCGCAAGGAATATACAGGCCCAAAGGTAGAAGGCGAAGACTTTGACGACTAATAATAATAAAATAATGTGCGCGTAGCGTATTGATTTCACGCTGCCGCCAAACTATATTAACATTTAAATACTTAAACAAAATGCCAAAAGTTAAGACTAACTCCGGTGCTAAAAAAAGATTCCGTCTTACCGGTACAGGAAAAGTAAAAAGAAATCATGCTTACCACAGTCACATTCTTACCAAGAAGACTAAGAAGCAGAAGAGAAACCTCGTTCACGATGCAATCGTAGATCGTACAAACATGAAGCAGGTTCGCGAACTTCTCAATCTTCGCTAAACCAATCTGTAGTAAGTAAATTAAATTCTATTAACCGAATGCTTAGCTACTAAGTCCGTAAAAAACAGACGGCGCTGACATTCAAAAAAACTGAAAAACTATGCCAAGATCAGTAAATCACGTTGCTTCAAGAGCAAGAAGAAAGAAGATTTTAAAGTTAACCCGCGGTTACTATGGTGCTCGTAAGAATGTATGGACCGTTGCCAAGAATACTTGGGAGAAGGGTCTCACCTATGCTTACGCAGATCGTCGTAAGAAGAAGCGCAATTTCCGCGCTCTTTGGATTCAGCGTATCAACGCTGCTGCTCGTCTCGAGGGTATGAGCTACTCACAGCTCACCGGTGCTCTCCACAAGTCAGACATCC
>JAZUHM010000498.1:0-1619 GCA_045641725.1 Bacteroidaceae bacterium
TTGTCGATGAGCTGCTCGATGATGTTGAGACTCTCGAGTATCTCGTCCATACGAATCATGTAGCGGGCAAAGCTGTCGCCCTCGGTGCGGAGCACCTGGTTGAACTCTACCTTGTCGTAGGCTGCGTATGGATGATTCTTGCGCACGTCGTTGGCCCAGCCTGCTGCACGGCCTGTGCCGCCGGTACAGCCGTAGCTGATGCACTGCTCCTTGGTGAGGATGCCGACGCCCTTGGCGCGGTTCTGGAAGATGACGTTGCCAGTGAAGATGGCGTGATATTCCTTGATGTTCTTGCGCATGTAAGGGATAAATTCCTTTACTCGCTTCTGGAAGTTAGGGTGGATATCTGCCATCAGGCCGCCGATGGTGTTGTAGTTGATGATGAGTCGGCCGCCGCAGGTCTCCTCAAAGATGTCGAGAATCTTCTCGCGGTCGCGGAAACCGTAGAGGAATGCGGTGGTGGCGCCCATATCCTGACACAGACAGCTGAAGAACAGGATGTGGCTGTCGATACGCTGGAGCTCGTCGAGTATGGTGCGCACTACCTGCACTCGCTCGCTGACTTCGATGCCCATGGCTTTCTCTATACACATACACAGGGCATGGCGGCTCTGCATAGCGCCGAGGTAGTCGAGGCGGTCGGTGAGTGCGAGGGTCTGAGGGTAGGTGTAGCTCTCGTTGAGTTTTTCTACGCCGCGGTGGATATAGCCGAGCACGGGGTCAATCTTCTTGATTATCTCGCCGTCGAGTGCCACGCGGAAGTGCAATACTCCGTGGGTGCTTGGGTGCTGAGGGCCTATGTTGACAACGTAGTCGTCTGGGCTGAAGATTGTGTTTTGCTTGGTTGTGATGGTGCCGTCTGGCTGCAGTGTGTATTCAGTGGTGGTGTCTGCCAGAGGCTCGTTGCTCATGTCGAGTGGATTCTGCTCTGCGGGCTTGTCGTCTTTGCGCATAGGGTAGCCTACCCAGTCTTCGCGCAGGAAGATGCGGCGCATGTCGGGATGGCCTGCGAACTTGATGCCGTAGAAGTCGAATGCCTCGCGCTCATAGGTGTGGGCAATGTCCCACAGGTCGCTTACAGAGGGGATGATGGGGTCCTGGCGGTCGGTGGTAGCGGTCTTGCGCCACTCGATTGCGTGGGTGTTGGTATTCTCTACCTGATATACCGCGCCGAGGCCGCCCTCTTCGCCCCAGTCCATGCCCACAAGGTTTACCAGGTAGTCGTAACCTGCGGCCTTGAGGCTCTCCATTTCTGCGCGAAGCTGAGCTGGTTCGATTGTTTTGATGTTATCTAAAGTCATATTTTCTTGCGATTTTAGGACTGTGGGTTAATCTTCCTGTGGTTTCTGCTTGCGGTTGGTGGTGCCGAAGTAGTTTTCGACTTTCACCTTGCGCTGCAACTGCATCATGCCGTAGAGGAATGACTCTGGGCGCGGTGGGCAGCCTGGCACATACACATCTACTGGGATGATTTTGTCAACGCCCTTCACTACATGGTAGGACTTGGTGAACGGGCCGCCGCTGATTGAGCATCCGCCGATGGCTACCACGTATTTTGGGTCGGCCATCTGGTCGTAGAGTCGCTTGAGCACAGGGGCCATCTTGTTGGTGATGGTGCC
>JAZUHM010000499.1:0-2743 GCA_045641725.1 Bacteroidaceae bacterium
TTCGCCTGTTCCGTCCCGAGGAGAATGCCGCACGCATGCAGTCAACATCAAGAGGTATTCTGATGCCTGAGATGCCTACCGACCTCTTCACCGAAATGGTCAAGAAGGTGGTTAAGCTCAACGAGCGCTTTATCCCGCCCTACGAGAGCGGCGCTGCGCTCTACATCCGCCCATTGATGATCGGCACCAGCGCTCAGGTGGGCGTTCACCCTGCGTCTGAGTACCTCTTTATCATCTTCGTGACTCCGGTAGGCCCATACTTCAAGGGCGGCTTTGCCTGCACCGACTATTGCATCACCCGCGAGTACGACCGCTCGGCTCCTCTCGGCACTGGCGTCTATAAGGTGGGCGGCAACTACGCAGCCAGCCTCCGCGCCAACGACAAGGCCCACAAGGCCGGCTACTCATGCGAGTTCTACCTCGACGCAAAGGAGAAGAAATACATCGACGAGTGTGGTGCCGCCAATTTCTTCGGCATCAAAAACAACACCTACATCACTCCCAAGTCAACTTCTATCCTGCCCTCTATCACCAACAAGAGCCTCCAGCAGCTTGCCAAGGACCTCGGCATGACTGTCGAGTGCCGCAACATACCTGTAGAAGAGCTCGACACATTTGAAGAGGCCGGCGCCTGCGGTACTGCTGCAGTAATCAGCCCAATCATGAAGATTGACGATCCCGACACCGGCAAGAGCTATGTAATCAGCAAGGACGGCAAGCCAGGCCCGGTTTGCCAGCAGCTCTACACCAAGCTCCGCAATATCCAGTACGGCATTGAGCCAGACACTCACAACTGGAATCTCGTAATCGACTAACCCCCTCCCCCGCACAACTCCAATGGGTTGCAGGCAAACGCTTGCAACCCATTGTTTTTTATAAAAATTGCACCCGCCGAAAACAAAAACGCAAAAAAATGGTCTAAAATTTAATCAAAAAAAAAAAATGCTAACTTTGCCCAAATTTCCATATAATTATATTATAAAAAGGTATAAATAACTAACACATCAGCTATAATTATGAAAAAAATTCTACTCCTTATCTCTGTTGTTGCATTGGCAATCAACTCAATGGCTTGGGAACCTCCTTACAACCCCAAGACTTTCAAAACGGACCAGAGTCTGAAAGACCTCACCACCTCAGAACCGCAGAGGACATACACCGCTGACCTTCTCACAAGCAAATTTGTGGATGTGGCAAGAACAGCGTTTGGCGAAACTATTATCACATATTCTAACGGCCCGGAGACAATTGCGTATTTTCACAAACCTGGCACTAACCTCGAAACCGGTATTTTTGTTGGCCAGACATTCGGCGGAAATACAGGATACAGTTCCACTCATTGGAATGTAAACCTCAGTTGCTACACTCGCAACGCTACAGACCCAATGCCAAAGCCTGTATTCATCAAAAGCGCCAGAATACGTTATACATATATCAACGACAACGTCATCAACATAAAGTCTGACAAATCGTGCGATGTAGAAGTGGTGCAGGATGGCCATGAAGTGGAAATCAACCCGCTTATACCGACAAAATCTCTCTTCCTCACAATCGACGAGCAGAAAGAAGTAAGCACCAGCTCGTTGCATGCACGGGCATTTATGGGCGGCACACCTTTGAACGGCGTGATCATCAACTCCATCACACTTGAACTTGTGACAGAATCCTCAGTTGGCGCAGCCGCAAAGGATTATAGCGACTATGTCAACATACTCAACACCAGCTTTGCAAAAGTGAGCGGCCAGCAAACTGCCAACGGCAACAACTATACCACTGCTCACAAGGGCGACATCAACCAGGACGGCCAAATCAACGTTACCGACGTGGTAAGCCTCTATAACAACATCATCGGCGGTGTACCAACTTACAAAAACCACGAATACGTGGACCTCGGCCTGCCAAGCCACACCATGTGGGCCACATGCAATGCGGGCGCATACACCCCAGCAGACGCCGGCGACTTTTTCGCATGGTATGAGTTCGACAACAGCTTCTTCAACGGCAAGGTGATCTTCAACGAGACCAACCGCAAATACAATTTCTCACTAAATGCGCCCAAAGGTTGGGAAGGATGGACAATGCCAACCAAGGAACAATACGATGAACTCATAAGCAACACCACCATGTCCGTTTCAGACAACTGCATAATCCTAAAGAGCAAACACAACGACAACTCGATAACTTTCCCTGCAACCGGTTTTGTAGGCCCAGCAGGATTTATTGAAAGCAGCAGAAGTCCTGTAGGATATTACTGGACAGCAGAGAGCACTGTTGACGGTCAAGACGCAAAAATAATATACATCCAGCCTTCGACCAGGACATTCAAAAGCGACACAGACCACAAGTACATGGGCAACGCCGTCAGACTTGTATTTAAGCAATAGCATCCACACACATACAGAAAACCCACCCAAGAGGCAAGTGCCAACAACAAAGGCATTTGCCTCTTGTTTTTTTTGAGGGAGTTAAAGGAGTAAAAAAGGAGATAAAGGGAGATATAAGGGAGTTATCGCTACTCTCAGGGAGTTAACGCCTCGCTTACGTTTGAGCCGTCTGCTCCCCTGTTTAGGGGAGCTCCGCGCAGCGGTGAGGGGTAGGACTTACCAAAGTTAGTAACTTAGTTTGGGGCTACCCCTCTGCCCTACGGGCACCTCCCCTAATCAGGGGAGGAGACGACTCAACCACAGGCATGAGCCCGGAACGGGCGACATAAATCAGGCGGGTGGCGTAAGCCCCCGTGACT
>JAZUHM010000500.1:0-2634 GCA_045641725.1 Bacteroidaceae bacterium
AACGTCAAACTCAGCGAAGCTCCATCCCACGGCATGGCTGCCATACAGTATGACGTAGATTCCAAGGGCGCCCGCAACTACCTGGCGCTGGCCAAAGAGATTCTCACCCGTGAAAAATAATACCACCATCTAAACAACGCAGATATGCCTCCACATAAAAAATTCCCCAAAAAAGAATTCTCAGCCCTCGGACGCGGCCTTGACGCCCTGATTTCTACCGACGACGTCAACCCTCAAGGTTCCTCGTCTATCAACGAGGTTGAGATCAAAAAAATCTTTGCCAACCCCAACCAGCCACGCCGCGAGATAGACCAGAATGCCCTGCAGGAATTGGCCGATTCTATTGCGCAGATTGGCATCGTGCAGCCTATCACACTGCGCCAGATGGACGACGGCACCTACCAGATTATCGCTGGTGAGCGCCGCTGGAGAGCCAGTCAGCTGGCCGGCCTGACCACAATCCCTGCCTACATCCGCAAAGCCAGCGACGAGAGCGTAGCCCTGATGGCTCTGGTAGAAAATATCCAGCGCGAAGACCTCAACGCTATCGAAATTGCCTTGGCCTACAGCAATATGCAGCAGGTAATGAATCTCACTCAGGAGGCTGTGGCAGAAAAAGTGGGCAAAAAGCGCACCACAGTGGCCAACTATCTGCGCCTGCTCAAGTTGCCCGCACCTGTGCAGATGGCCCTGCGCAACAAGCAGATAGACCAAGGCCACGCCCGCGCCATCCTCGGCGTAGAGAGCCCAGCCATGCAGGTAAAGCTGTTTAACGAAATTCAGAAAAACGGCTACTCGGTGCGCAAAGTCGAGGAGATGGTAAAGGAAATCAACGACGGCCAGACCGTAAGCCAAACCTCTAAGAAAGTGGCAGCAAAGACTGCGCTGCCAAAAGAGTGCGTCAGCCTGCAGAAGAAACTTGCCAAGACATTCGGCACCAAAGTCTCGATGAAATATGCTGACGGCAAAGGCAAAATCACCATTCCTTTTGGCAATGCCGACGAAATGCAGAAAATTATCGAAATACTGCAGACCCTCAACTAAGCGCCCATCCTTATAATACAAGAAACTACACCAAATACCCGACAGTGAAACGTCTGTTAGCCATATTGTCAGTAATTGTGCTGGTCAGCCTATGCCCGGCACAGGCTAAGAGTATGCCTCAGAGCCCAGCAGCACTGCCCGCCGACTCTGCCACACTGGTAGCAGCCGCCGACTCACTGCTGTCTGACTCTGCCACTATCAAAAGCCTCAGCCTGCAGATAGATTCGCTTGCCGGCATTGCGGCCCTCGGCCTCGACAAAAAGCTAAAGCGCAAAAAACTACGCCTCAACAGCGACGGCTCAGTTTTTGTGCCCAATCCCAAACGCGCCCTTTGGCTCGCCCTCGTACTGCCCGGCGCAGGCCAGATCTACAACCGCAAATACTGGAAATTGCCAATCCTCTACGGAGGTTTTCTGGGCTGTACTTATGCTCTTCTGTGGAATCAGCAGATGTATGACGATTATTCGCAAGCCTATCTCGACATCATGGACGACGACCCCACCACGGCGTCCTATCAAAACATGCTGCCAATGGGCTATGACATCACAGGTCGAGAAGAGCAATTCAAGAAAATCTTCCAACACAAGAGAGATTATTACCGCAAATACCGAGACATGAGCATCTTCGCCTTCTTCGGCGTTTATCTGCTCTCGGTAGTCGATGCCTACGTCGATGCACAGCTCTCTACATTCGACATCAGCAAAGACTTGAGCCTTAGCATCGAGCCGGCCATCATTCGCCAGGAGCACATAATCGGTGGCGGCCTCAACCGCACCGCCGGTGTGCAATGCTCGCTGTCATTCTGATGCCATCGCACCAAGAGCAAGACTAATTGAGACTTAAACAGAAAAACACATAAATACATCATGAAAAAGATATCCTTTCTAATAGCAACTATGCTTGCTTTTGCGAGCCTGTCGGTCAATGCCCAGATAAATTATGAAGACTACACTCTGAGCGACGACGAAATCCCAGAGGCACTCCTCGACCTCGGCAACGACCCACAGGAATACACCAATTTTATCGACAACACCTACCTCACCCCGCTCGACGAGGATGTGCAGTTGGCCGACAAAAATCCATATTTCAACGACGAATATTATATTGAGCGCCTCAACGCCATACCAGGCCCAGAGGAATTTCATGTATTCAACGGCATCGTAAAGAGCTATATCGAGCGCTATGCCTCTCGCTTGCGCTCTCAGGTGGCAGTAATGCTTGGCCGCTACAATGTATATAGCAATATGATTGACGATGTCTTTGCCCGCTACGACGTGCCCGAAATCCTGACCTACCTGCCAGTGATCGAGTCTGCCTTCAATCCCAAGGCCAAGAGCCATGCGGGAGCCAGCGGCCTTTGGCAATTCATGCCCAGCACCGGCAAGCAGTATGGCCTGCAGGTAAACAGCTGGCGCGACGACCGCAACAGCCCCTACGAATCAACAGACGCCGCAGCCCGCCTGCTCAAAAAACTGTACGACAACTATGGCGACTGGAGCCTCGTGCTGGCAGCCTATAACTGCGGTCCAGGCAACGTAAACAAGGCCATTGCCCGCGCCGGCGGTGTCAAAGACTACTGGGCCATCTATC
>JAZUHM010000501.1:0-2012 GCA_045641725.1 Bacteroidaceae bacterium
GCTTCGAAATCTCGAAATCTCGATCCCTCGCCCCCTCGCCCCCAACACCCCCCCATTACTAACCCCCTAACCCCAATCAACTCTATGATCAACATCCACTCCGTCAATGGCTACATGGTGCTCTTGTCCTGGCGGCTGGGCAATATCCTGCAGCTGGCCACTCAGGACTTCTGCCGCCGTTTTGTCGATTATAAGGTCGATCCGTGCGGACGTCTGCGCGACCAGATGGAGATGGCGGCGCGCACGGTGCCTGCCAATATCGCCGAAGGTTCGTCGCGCCACCAGACCAGCTACGAGACGGAGATGCGTCTGCTCGATGTGGCGCGAGCCAGCGTCAGCGAGCTGGAGGGCGATTACCTCAACTGGCTGATGCGCAATGGCACTGTAATGTGGACGACCACCGACCCTCGCTATGTCGCTGCGGCGCAGTTCCAGTTTCAGGATATGCCCGAGCTGACGCAGGATTACCTGGCCGAAGTCAGCGCGTATATCCTGGCCGAATACAACCGCTTCGCCACCCTGCTTCGCCCTGATGACTCCATCTATTCGGCCTGTGTCATCGTGGTGCTATGCGAGCGTGTGAAGCAGCTGCTCACGGCGCAGATCAACCGGCGGCTTGCGGACTTCAAGGTGGAGGGTGGCTTCACCGAGAACATGACGCAGGAACGCCTCGAAGCCGTCAAGGAAAAGGCCGCTGCCGAGGGTGCTCCCCGATGCCCGAAGTGTGGGGCTCCTATGCGCCATCGCACTATCAAGAAGGGCACACATCAGGGCGAGTCTTTCTGGGGATGCACCAATTATCCCAATTGTGACGGCACCAGGAAGATTGAATGAGCGGAGCCGCAGGAGTAGGATACTGCCACCTCCACCTTGCAAAATATAGTCGGTTCCTAGCAACCGACCATATAAATCGGAGGAACCGACCATAAAAAATTAGGAACCGACCATTGTGTTCGGTTCTTTTTTTGTATCTTTGCAACATGTGATAGTGGCCCCACTTTCCACTTTTCACTTTCCACTTTACACTTTCAACATTCAACTTTACACTTTCAACATTCCACATTCCACTTTACTCAATTATGAAATACTTAGACTTCCTTCCCACCTCCGACCTCGGCATCGCGGTGCTCATCGTGAGTATCATCGCTGTGGTCATGGCGTTCTGCGGCTACCTCCTCAGGGACGTTCTGTTCAGCGAAAAGAAACAGAAGAAACAATACTAATACAAAATACATACATCTATGAAGAAAACAAAACTATTAAAACCCATGTGGAACCTCCTCCTGCTCCTCATGACTATGCTCGTACCACAAGGGGCATGGGCATTTGGGGAAGATTCGGATGGCACGAGACATATCGTAACCGCTGACGATTTTGCGGACTTTTCCAGCCTCGTGAACGGAGGCATTACCTCTACTTTGACCGCCAATTTTAAGCTTGATAACGACATCACGCTACCAAGCAATTGGGTCGCTATCGGTACCGACAACTCTGGCAAACGATTTGCAGGAACGTTTGATGGTCAGGGACACACCATCACATTCTCCGGTTCTTCCCAAGGACTCTTCGGCTGTACCGATGGAGCTACCATCCAGAACCTCAAGCTTGCTGGTAGCATCTCGTCTGGACAAGACAACACTGGCTCTGTAGTGAGTACTGCCAGAGGCGCCACTAAGATCTACAATGTCTATAGTAGCGTGGGCATCACCATGACTGCTACCAAAAGCCATATCGGCGGCATTGCAGGTCAGATTCTCCAAGCAGATGGCAAAACAGGAGAGATCAAGGGCTGTACCTATAGCGGCGAGATGAACCTTGGCAGCTCCACGGATAGTAATGGCGGCATCGTGGGCTATTGCGGTCTCAATGCCAACATTGAGATTGAAAACTGCTTCTTCTCTGGCACTATCAGTTCTACTGGCAGCAACCCACGCATTGGTGGCATCCTGGGCTATGCCGATGATGATGGCAGTGCCCAGAACTTCAAGTATATCCGAAATTGCTTCTGCGAT
>JAZUHM010000502.1:0-3581 GCA_045641725.1 Bacteroidaceae bacterium
CCTCGCAAGAAAGATAGAAGCGCCAGATTACAGCGTCAACATAATGCTCAAATCCTTCGCGGTCGTCCCAGTTCTTCAGACGTATGATGAGCGTGCCATAGTTGCTGCCAGCCTTTGAAAGCATGCCATAGCCGCTGATAAGGGAATAGCTCTCAAGCTCGGGTATCTTCTTTACCTTTTCCTCCACGCGCTTCATTATCTCAGAGCTTTCGTGGAGGGTAGTGCCTTCGGGTGTGCGCACCTCGCAGAGGATAACGCCCTGATCTTCTTGCGGAACGAGACCGGTAGGCATGTTTGTCATAAGCAAATACAGCACCACACAGGCAACGAGCAGAAGTGCTCCAGAGAGCCAGGGGCGCTTAAGGAATCCAGAAACGCTCTTGCTGTATTTTGCCGAGATGGCATTATAACTGGCGCTATAGGCAAGCTTGACGAAGTAGCTTATGTTCTTCTTCTGGGCACCCTCGTTCTGTGGCTTAAACATAAAGGCACAAAGGGCAGGGCACAAGGTGAGGGCCGACACGCAGGAGAGTCCCACGGAACTGGCTATGGTGATGCCAAACTGCGTGAAGAAGGTTCCAGATGTTCCCGGCATAAAGGTGACAGGAATGAACACGGCCATAAATACAAGCGTACAGCTGATAACGGCAGTGGTCACCTCGCTCATTGCCTCGCGAGTGGCTTGAGTGGGGCTTTTGCAGCCTGCCTCCATTTTGGCCATGACGGCCTCCACCACTACGATGGCATCGCCCACCACCGTACCAATGGCGAGCACCAAGGCAAAGAGGGTGAGGATGTTGAGTGAGAATCCTGCCATCTGAACTATGGTAAATGTGCCAAGCAGTGACACGCAGATGCTGATAGAGGGGATGATTGTCGCCTTGAAATTCTGGAGGAAGAAATACACAACCAGAATCACAAGGAGGATGGCTATGACGAGGGTCTCCACCACATTGTGGATGGCGGCGAAGAGGAAATCGTTGGACGTCTCCAGCACCTCAAACTCCAAGCCGGCAGGGAGTGTGGGCTCGAGTTCCTCATAGAGTTGGGCTATGTTGGAGTTGACCTCTGTGGCGTTGGCCCCGGCTGCCTGGTTGATGATATACATAACTCCTGGCTTGCCGTCAACATTGGATGAGAAATTATAGCTCACGGCTCCTATCTCGACAGTGGCAACGTCGCTCAGGTGGAGCAGCTGGCTGCCCGTGGTAGAGCGCAAGACGATATTGTTGAATTCCTCAACGCTCTTCAAGGTGCCTTTGTACTCCATAGAATACTGATAGGCATTGTCGGAGTGCTCGCCAAGGGAACCTGTGGCGGCCACGAAACTCTGCCCGCCAATGGCATTGAAGACATCCTGAGGCTCAAGGCCGTACTGCGCCATCACATCGGGCTTCATCCAAATGCGCAGGGCGTATGTGTTGCCGATGAGGGCGATGTTGCCCACACCAGTGATTCGCATAAGGCGAGGCTTGACATTGATGTCTATATAGTTGGCTATGAAGTCGGCATCGTATTTGCCGTCAACACTCTTCATGGCTGCAATCTGCAGAATGCTGTTCTGCTGTTTTTCTACTGTCACACCGACTTTGGTGACCTCAGCCGGCAGCAGGCCCATCGCCTTGGAAACTCGGTTCTGCACATTCACGGCTGCCATGTCGGGGTCGGTGCCCTGCTTGAAATATACGCATATCTCAACACTACCCGTGGAGGTAGAGGAACTGGTGATATAGGTCATGTCCTGCACGCCGTTGACATTTTCCTCAATGGGCTGCACCACAGATTTCATGATAGTGTTGGCGTCAGCTCCGGTGTAGTCGGTGGTGATAGTCACCATAGGCGGCGCGATGTCGGGATATTGCTCCACAGGAAGTGTGGAAAGGGAAATAAATCCCACCATTGCTATGACAATGGATATGGCACAGGCCATTACCTTCCTTGAAATAAATATGTTATTTTTCATCTTTATATAATAGTCTTGAGTTAATTGAGGCAAAGGTATCGTCCTTTTTTCCTTTTATCTCTTTATCTCCTTTTGCCGCTTCGCTCTCGCCTACGTTATTCGCTACCGGCTTACGCCGACAAGCTACTTCGGCTCGCGACACCTAGCGGGGTGCTCTTTATCTCCTTATCTCCTTATCTCCTTTTATCTCCTTATCTCCTTACCTCCTTCAAAACAACACCTTTTGTCCTTCCATCACGTTGTTTGCTCCCTCTGTGACTATCTTGTCGCCGGGGTTGAGGCCTGAGGTGATGATAAAGTCTTTGCCTGTTGCTGCATCCACGGTTGTGACGATTGTGCTCACGGCGCAACTGTCTTTGCCTACCTTATATACTAATGACTTGTCTTGCAGGCGCACAACTGAGCATTGCGGTACGACAATGACATTCTTCAGGGCGTAAGGCACTACCACGCTGCCCTGAATGCCAGAGTAGAGCTTGCCGTTAGGATTTGGGAAACGAGCGGTGCAAGTGGCAGAACCTGTGCTCTTGTCAACATTGCCAGTCATTGAGACGATTCGTCCTTTCTGTTCATATTCGGTGCCATTCTTCATCACAAAGGTGACGTCTGGCAGATTCTTTAAGTATTCATCGATGTCAAGGCCCTTGTTGTCGGAGATGATTTCCGACAATTCATCCTCGGTGACAGAGAAGGCTGCGTCCATGCTCACATTGCCACTGATGGTGGTGAGTTCAACGCCTGGCGCCACCTGCATGCCCAACTTTGCGGGTATATTGCCCACGATGCCATTCACTGGCGACTTGATTGAGCAGTACCCGAGATTGACTTTGGCGCGGTTTACGGCAGAGCGCGCCTGAGCCACTGCTGCCTTGGCCTGATTGTATGAGTTCAGCGCTGTGTTGAGCATATAGCTGCTCACGATTTTCTTCTCAAAGAGGTTCTTGTTGCTCTCATATTCCAGCTGCGCGGTTTTTTCTTCAGCTAAGGCCGCAGTGAGATTAGCCTGCGCGTCCTCCAGGTCGAGGCGTGCCTGCCTGTCGTCGATGATAAAGAGAGTCTGTCCAGCCTTCACCTGGTCGCCCTCAACTATGCAGATCTTCATCAGCTGTCCGTTAACCTGAGGGGTGATGGTCACGTCCTCTTTGCCGCTCATTCGTGCACTATACTTGAGCGGGACTACGATGTCTGATTTTTCTACGACCAAAGTCTTATAAGAGGTTTGAGGAATCTTTGGCTCGTCGCCGCCACATGATGTGAGACATGCTATCATAATCGACAAACATGTCAATGAAAGATAATGGAAAGTCTTCATTGTGCCTGATTTCTTTTTTTACAATTTTGTGAGTTTTTTGATAAATCGTTGCTTTTTGCTATTTTCAATATGCAAAATTACAAAAAAATCTTAAATCAACTCCATAGAACTGTAATCAAATGCAAAAAATCGGGGACAATAGCGGTTTTTAGGAGTAAAAGGGTGATTGTTTTTTAGGAGTTAAGGGGAGATAAGGAGGAGTTATCGCTTCGCTCTGGGAGTTAAGGGGAGTTAAAAGGGAGTTAACGGGCAACGCCAAAACCTAGGTTGGTGCTTTTCGTAGTTCGGCGCGTCCCGCGCCGAACA
>JAZUHM010000503.1:0-2494 GCA_045641725.1 Bacteroidaceae bacterium
GTTCACAGCGCTGTGAACGTTTGTTCACAGCGCTATGAACGATTGTTCACAGCGGTGTGAACGATTGTTCACAGCGCTGTGAACGGAAATTAGCGCGCACTTAGTTTTTGAGAGAGCGAAATCCGCCAAATTTTTAGCGCACATATAGAGGCCGACGACTCGGTCGGTGCTCGGGGCGGGACGGCCCAGCCACAAAGTATGCTCGCTGACAAATAAATTCACACTTCAGTAAGTTAAAAATCCATGCGTCGCGCACCGGCTGTCGATGTTCCAACCAAAATTATTTATGAAAAAACAGGTAATTATGGTTAGTATTGATGAAAAATAAGTAACTTTGCCCGCAGAATTGAGTCTGTTAACATCAAAATCTCCAAGCAATATGGGAATCAAATATGATAACGAGGAAGAGAAGTTTGTTTTTGACTTCCAGCACGATGGTGTAGGAGATATTATTTCGCTTACATCACATGGATACCAAGTGCAGGCATTTGGTAAGTGCTTTTATTATGGCTACGAATTTGCTGATGATGTTGATGGCAAAGTGCGTTCGGCATTTATCAAGTACCTTAAATTCCCTCTCTCGCTTAAGGATGAACCAAACCTGACGCAGTTTATTCAGAAAGCTATTGACGACCTTAACGACAAGATTGATCTGTATGATTATGATTTAGTAGTAATGCCTCAGTCGTCGAGCAAGGTCAACCAGTATATGTTGCGCTATATTTACAGGTTTGCGCAGCCATCGTTGCACTATATGGAGTTGGTAAAATCGCTTCCTGAGAATATCTCGTTCGATATTGACGGCTATGAGCATCAATATCTCGATGATGTGTTGGAGAATGGGCGTCCTCGCTATACAGAAGTGCAGAAGGAAGACGCCAAGAACAAGCTGCAGGAGATGATGGATTTGATACACAAGAAGGACTATTTCACTATCGCAAAAGACGTAAAGAAGAGTCGTATGCGTCCGTATATCACTCATTTCTTGCGTTTTAAATCAGACGCAGATAAGGAACTTGTTGCATCTATTCGCAAAAACAATGTTTTGATTGTTGACGACATTTCTACCAGCGGTTCTACCCTCAATGAGATATTGCGCTCGCTCCGAATCCTCAACGAGGATAACAATATTACTATTTTTTCTCTTGTTGGTAGAAAGGACCTTATGATTGAGGCCGTTTAGTTCCGCCCGAAGCAACGCAATTATGAATTAAGAATCACGAATCAAGAGGACAGGTATATAACTCCCCAAATTTATCAGACACAAAAATGCCCCCGGGTGCTGACACCTGAGGGCATTTATGATTCTTTGTAAGGGGTGGTTATTTCAATTCCACAACCTCGAGGTCCTTGATTTCGGCCCCGTCGATTGTGAAGCGCACCAGTGTGCGCACATGCTGCCAGCCTTGCAGACCGGCTGCGCCGGGATTGATGTGGAGACAATTGATGGACTTGTCAAATTCCACCTTGAGAATATGGCTGTGACCCGAAATGAACAACTGCGGTGGACTGGCGTAGATACGGCCCCGAATAGAGCGGTCGTAATTGCCCGGATAGCCTCCGATGTGCTTCATCATCACATCCACATCCTCGCATTTCCAGCGCAGCAACTCGGGATAAAGACGGCGCAAATCGCCACCGTCACAATTGCCACACACAGCCCTGAACATCTTGAGCGAAGCAAACTGCTGCGCGTGCTCAAAAGAACACATGTCACCCGCGTGCCATATCTCGTCGCACTGGGCAAAATAATCCTCAAAACGCGGGTCCCAATAGCCGTGTGTATCCGATAACAAACCAATCCGTTTCATTGCAAAATCATATAGGCACTAAGCTAAACCAAAACTGCATAAGCCCGGCGTAACCTAATTAGTTTTCAAAACATTACGCTGACCATACATTAGCCATGCGGCCAACACCGCTCCAAGCACGTCGCTCACCGTGCAGGCAGCGAAGACACCCATCAGTCCGCTCTCGCCCACGGCCTCGTAAATTGGAGGGATAATATAAATCAGCGGGGTCAGCATCAGCACCTGGCGCGACAGACTCGTCACAATCGCAATCCAGGGCTTGTCGATAGACTGGAAGAACTGCGAATTGGTAATCGTAAATCCAATCAGGGGCGACATCACAAGCACATATCGGAAAGCCGGCACACAAAGGTTTATCAGCGACTCGTCGGTCGTGAATGCCATCGCCAGATATTGCGGCACAAACAAGACCATGAGCATTCCCACAATGCCAACGCCCACATTAAACTTCATAGTCAGCATAAAGACCTCCCTAAGGCGGCTCGTGAGGCCGGCACCATAGTTATAGCCCGCGATAGGCTGCATGCCCTGGCAAATACCAAGAATAAGCATAATCACCAACGGCAGAAACGAGTTCACCACTCCGTTGGCCGCCACCGCATGGTCGCCGCCGTATTTAATCAACTGGGCATTCAACAGCGCAATCACGCCCGAGCCCGCCACATTCATTGAAAACGGGCTGA
>JAZUHM010000504.1:0-5481 GCA_045641725.1 Bacteroidaceae bacterium
CATATTTTGCCGACGGCAATTTTGCCAAGGGCAGTGTCTTTACGCTGTCTTCGTTTGGCGGAAAACCGATCATGAAGAAGCCCGCCATCTCGCGTGTCGGCGCCAATGAAATCTATCTGGTGGCCGATTCTGCATGGCCAGACCTTTCTACTTACACCTTCGACTTTGACGACCTCGTAGATAGTGTGGATGGCTACGAATATTCCGACGCTGCAGGCACTGCCAACGCGGCCAAAGGCCCAATCTTCGACCTCCAGGGCCGCCGCGTGCTAACCACCGTCAAGGGTCACGTCTATATCCGCAACCACACGAAGGTTAGCGAATAGCGAATAGTAAATAGAGAATAGAGAATAGAGAAAGCGCGCGCCAAACAACCGTTGGTGCGCGCTTAGTGTAGTTATCTGATATCTACTCGTTATTCTTTTTTTTCTAAGGAATTATTTCACTTCCACATAGCTGGCAAGGCGCTTGGCTTTGTCGCGGAGGGCGTTGAGGTCGGCGTTGAGGGGACCGTTGACAACAACCACGCCCATGCGGCGGTTGAGGCGGGTGGTGGGCTTGCCGAAGATGCGGATGTCGGCGTCTTCCTCGCAGGTCTGTTCGATGCCTGTGTATTCGGGCTGCTCCTGTGAGGCGATGCCCGAGAGGATTACAGCGCTGGCGCCGATGCGCAATGACTTGATGCAAGGGATTGGCAAACCGAGCACGGCGCGGCAATGCAACTCAAACTCGCTGAAGTTCTGGGTGCCGGCCAAAGTGACCATGCCGGTGTCGTGTGGGCGTGGCGAGAGTTCGCTGAAATATACGCCGCCCTCATTGCTGATAAAGAACTCCACGCCCCAGATGCCGGCGCCGGTGAGTGCCTCGGTCACGGCTGCGGCCATGCGCTGAGCCTCTTTGAGGTGTTCCTCTTTCATCGGCATTGGCTGGAAACTCTCGCGATAGTCGCCGCCAATCTGCACATGGCCAATTGGGGCGCAGAAGAGGGTGGGGCCGTTCTTCTGGGTGACGGTGAGCAGGGTAATCTCATAGTCGAACTTCACAAACTGCTCGATGATGAGTTCCTTCACGTCGCCGCGGCTGCCGCTCATGCCATATTCCCAGGCATGCTGCAGGTCGGCTTCGCTCTTGACTACGCTCTGGCCTTTGCCCGAAGACGACATCAGTGGCTTGACCACGCAGGGGAATCCTACCTTTTCGGCGCCTGCCTTGAGCTCGTCAAAGGTCTTGGCATAGTAGTATTTGGCTGTCTTGAGGCCGAGGTCAACGGCTGCGAGGTCGCGAATGGCCTTGCGGTTCATGGTGAAGTTGACGGCGCGCGCTGACGGCACCACCTGAATGCCTTGCTGTTCAAAGTCGTAGAGCTTTTCGGTGCGGATGGCTTCGATTTCCGGCACGATGAGGTCTGGCTGATGTTTTTTGACCACAGCCTCGAGCGCATCGCCATCGAGCATAGAAAAGACTTCAAACTCGTCAGCTACCTGCATGGCTGGTGCGCCAGGGTAACTGTCGCAGGCCACTACATGCTGACCCAATCTCTGAGCGGCAATCACAAATTCCTTGCCAAGCTCGCCTGAACCTAAAAGGAGGATTTTCTTCATATTTTTATGAGGTTTGATTCTGCTTGCAAAGTTAGATAAACTTTTTTACAATACCAAGGAATTTTGGCGCGTTGTTTCGCGTTGGTCTGCTTTGGTATAACTTTGGGCAAGTGTGGCAACAAGAAAAATGCCCGGCGCGCTTGGTGGCGGGCCGGGCATTTGGCGTTATGCTTTTGCGATTGCGAGATGTGGCTATGCCGTTTAGGGGGCAACGGTGCCGAGGCTTTCGGCCTGCTCGGCAGTGAGGGCGATGTTCCAGAAGCGGATTTCGGCCACGTCCATCTCGCCTTCCTCGCCGTCGTTGTCGGCAAAGAGGAGCGCATAGCCGTTGTCGAGTTCCCAATAGCTGCTGGCGGCTGTGGAAGCCGACACCTTCTTGCCGTCGATATAGATGGTGGCATAGTTGTCTTTGAGCACGAAGACGATGCGGTGCCATGTGTTGGTCTTGAGATTGCCGTGGTAGCCGAGGCCAGCCACGTTGAGGCCGATGCCGTTGTCTTTGATAAAGAGGTCGCCGTCGTTGCTGTCCTTGAGGTTTGTCTGCAAGAGGGCTTTGTAGCCGTTGACGTCGGCCAGCTTTATGTCCATCATAAGGGTATAGGTGCTCACGGTGCCAGGCTGGGCATGGTTGAGGCAGAAATATGCCTTGGGCTTGACGTGGATGGCGCCGTTTTGCTCTGAGGGGCCTTGCGCGGCGCTGAAGCCGGCTTCCGCAGCGCTGCCTTTTTGCTGTATGCCGCCGGTGACTTTAGTGGCAGGAGTTAGGCTGGCAGGGCCTTCGCCCAGGGTGAGGTTGTCGGCATTGTCAAAGGTCCATGTGCCGATAGCTGCCGGCACTTCGTCGCCGTTGAGAGTCTGGCTGATGGTAAAGGTCTGATTGTCGATGCCGTCGCCCTTTATAATAATGTGGCCGGTGCGTGTGCCGATGGTGTCCATTGGCAGGGCCTTGAATTTGTAGTCCTTTGCGCCGATTACCGGTGCCACGTCCACAGCTTCAATCCAATCTGGCAATTCAAATGTGGGCGCCACATTGCCATTTATATTTACGCTGAATTCAAGTTCCTTGCCGTAGAGTGCAGTGCTGCTGGACTTGAGATTAAGGTAGTTGTTTGCCTTGATGAGCCCAAGTTTGTAGATCTGATTGTCGGTGAGGGCTTTGTCCCAATAGGCAATCTCGGCCACTTCAATGTCGAGCACCTCGCCGTCGTCGTCGGCAAAGAGCAGGGTGCCGTCTGCCGCGAGGTTCCATCTGGTGTTTGCGGCATCGTTGATCAGTTTGCCGTCGAGATAGAGATAGAGGTGGCTGCCGCGGTTGACGAAGAGCACGCGGTGCCAGGTGTTGGCGTATATCTTGCCGCCATAGCCCAGGGCGCTGATGCCTATCTGCGCATTGGAGTTGACGCAGATGTCGCAGTCGTCGTCGTTGGCTGGGCTGATTTGGAGGAGCGACGCATATTTGTTGACTGCCTTCATCTTGATATCCATCTGGAGCGTGTAGGTGCCAACGGATTTGCCTGCTCCGTGAATCAGTTTGAGCAGACTGTATGCGGGCACGGCGGCTGCCAGATTGTCGCTGGTAGGGCCGGGCACGGAAGTGATGTTGGCCGCTGCGGAATTGTCTTTCAGATTTACTGTGGGGCTGAATGTGCCGGCCTTGAGTTCTGCTGAGCCTTCGGTATTGGCAAGGAGATTGTCGGCATTGTCAAATGTCCAAAGGCCGCTGCGGGCTGGCACCTGGTTGGCGGGGTCATTGTCTTCGGTGGTGCTGAAAGCGATGACGATAGGCTCAGATGTGTTGTCGTAAGAGTCGTAGGCGGTTATCTCAAAGCTATATGCTGTTTCGGGAGCGAGGCCTGCGATTTTTACCGACAGGCTGTCGGGGGCCTGCGAGTTGAGATAGAATTGCGAGAATACGAAATTCTCCTTAATCTGCATGCCGTCCTTGAGAGTGCGGACGCGATAGCGGAAGACGCAGTTGTCGTCGGTGGCCTGCGGAAAGGTCACAGTGGCGCTGAATGCGTCGGCCTCTACGCGGGCTGCGGCCTCTTGTGCAAATGCTGGGGCGGGCAGGCCGTTGCGCAGGGTCTTATGGTCGGGATTGTCGTCGGTGTCGCGGATGTCGGCGTATTCAAACATGGTGCCGTCGAATGGCGCCTTGAGCACCCAGCGGTGGCTGGCGTCGATCTCCTCGTTGCGGAATGTGTCGTAGCGGCGAATCTCAATATCTCCGTTGGGCTGTTCGGTGATAATCATTCCCTCGGTGATATTTTCGTAGCCAGCGGGGTGGTTGCCCTCGTCAACGGCAGGGGCGTGGATTTCCGAGTAGGTGGTGCTGGCGGTATTGATGACGGTGTAGAAATTCTGGCGCTCAGACTTGGGATTAGTGCCTTGATGAATGCTGCGCGGGTCGCCGAGCGGGTAGTGGCTGTGGCCGGCAAAGACTACGGCCTGAGGATATTTGTTGAGAATCGGATTGAGCACGTTCATGCTCCAGGCCGGCCAGCTGCCGCCGTCGCCTTCGAGGTTTGGCCACGAACTGTAGCAGGTGTGGCGCGGAGCGACGTGGGTGATTACGAAAATAGGCTTGCCCGGACATTCCTTGGCTGCGCGGGCCATCCATGCCGTGAGGCTGTCGCATGTGGCCTTGGGGTAGGCGGCTGTTCCGTTGGCGGTGTTGCCGATATCGTGGTTGGCGCTATTTCGCTGGCTGAGGCTTATAAACGGATAGCCCTTGATTATACGGTACTGGTCAAAGGGATAAGGCTCGCCGAGGTTGAAATCCTTTAGGCCGTTCTTGTAGTTGTCGGCGCCGGATGCGTTGAAATTGTCGTGGTTGCCCATCATAAATACAAACTCGCCCACTGGATTGGTAAAGTTGGCGTCGTTGCCCCAGATGGTCACGAATTTCTTGTATTGGTCGGCGCTGCCGCCGTCGGTCAGGTCGCCGGCCACGAAGATTGCGTCGAGTGGCTTGTGGGAGGTCAGGTTCTTAAGGGCCTGCGGCACCTTGATGCCTGCGCCTACTCCCTTGTTATTCTCAACATGGGTGTCGGAAATTACGGCAAATGCGAGTGCGCCTTGGAAAGACTGCCTTACACTGATAGTGGCCACGCTGCCGCCTTCGGCAGTTACGGTGATAGCGGTGGTGCGCTCGCTGCCCTGGGTCATGGCTGCGGCCTTGAAGCTAAGGGTGAGGGTATTGCTGCTCTTGAGGTCGGCGGTGGTAAAATCGGGCGTAATCCAGTCGCAGCCCTCAGCGATGCTGACGCTCTTGATGGCGTTGCCGGCGGCAATCTGCACGCTGAACTGGCATGCGTCTTTGTCTATATCGATGCTGGCTGGGGACAGCGCGATGGCCGACCCGTTGCCAAGCTGATTGACAGTGATCTGGCGGTTGCGGAGGTCCTTGCTGCTGATGGTGATCAGGGCTGTACGCGGATTGCCGGTGTTTTCTTCGGCAGAGATGGTGAGTGTGTTGTCGGCAATGGCGGCGGTGCACCACGGCTGGTCGCTCTGCGCTGTGCAGGGCTGGTTGTAGGACGCGGCCACCTCCAGTTGGCCGGCAGAGCTGCCGAGTGTGGCGGTATTGTTGGCGAGGTCGCACTGGAAATATGCGGTTCCGGCGGGGGCTACTGAGCTGACAAAATATTTTTGTGCCTGAGCGCTGCCCGCGGACAGCAGTGCGGCAAATATGCTGATGATTAGAGTCTTGTTCATGGCGCGTTATTTTGAGAGGTTTACCTTGATGGTTTTGTGGGGAGTCTGAATGATGTAGATGCCCTCGGGCAGAGTGGTGGTGCGGGGCAGCTCAATGCCCTGCAGGCTGTAGAGATGCCACTCGGTGGCGCCGCTGACGCGGATGAAGTCGGAGGCCAAGCGG
>JAZUHM010000505.1:0-5309 GCA_045641725.1 Bacteroidaceae bacterium
TGAAATTTCGCTCTCTCAAAATCTAAATTCGAGATAAATTCTGTTCACAGCGCTGTGAACGTTTGTTCACACGGCTGTGAACGATTGTTCACAGCGCTGTGAACAGAAATTAGCACGCAGTTCGTTTTTGAGAGAGGGCAAAAAAACGCCTTTACGGCGCACCAAACAATTATAAAAAGGCGAGTAGCGGGAGCGACATCGAGATACCGACATCGCTCCTCTAACTCGCTTTGTATCTTCTCTTTAGTTCTTGTCGTCGATCACACAATAGAGCACGCGGACCGAAGAAATCAGCCGGCCATCTGTCTGCGAGAGGATGTCCACGTTCCACACATGGCTGCTGCGGCCCTGATGGATGAGGGTTGCCACGCCCTTGACGGTGTCGCCCACGGGGGCCGACGACACATGGTTGCCGCTCACCTGCTGGCCCACGGCCCGCTTGCCTGGCCCGATGATGGCCATGGTGCCCACGCCGGAGATTGTTTCGGCAAAAGCCAACGAGGCGCCGCCGTGCAAGAATCCAAACGGCTGGCAGGTGCGTTCATCTACCGGCATGGTGCCCTCCACGCGGGCTGTGCCCACATAGGTGTATCTGATGCCAAGGTTGGCCACCATGCTGTTGCGACTGGTGTTATTAAGCGCCTCCAGGTCTATCTGAAGGGGCGTATCAATGATTTGTTTACTCATATTTTAATGTTTTAACACGAAACGAGGCGCAAGTTACAACTTTTTTGCGTACTTTTGCATAGCAAAACACGAAAATCTTAATATTTGATGAAGAAACTATATATTGAGACCTATGGATGCCAGATGAATGTGGCCGACAGCGAGACTGTGGCCTCAATCATGAAGATGGCAGATTATGACGTCTGTGAGAACGAAGACGAGGCCGATGCCGTGTTCCTGAACCCCTGCTGGGTGCGCGACAATGCCGAGCAGAAAATCATCCACCGACTGGCCGCACTCAACAGCCGCCGCAAAGGGGGCCGCAAGTTTATAATCGGAGTGCTGGGCTGCATGGCCGAGCGCGCCAAGGACGAACTGATCACCAAGCACCATGCCGACGTGGTGGCCGGACCCGACTCCTACCTGCAGCTGCCCAACCTCGTGGCACAGGCCGAGACCGGCGTCAAGGCCAGCGACACAGAGCTCTCGCTCACCGAGACCTACGCCAACGTCATCCCGCAGCGCATAGGCGGCAACCGCATATCAGGCTTTGTGAGCATCACACGAGGCTGCAACAACTTCTGCCACTACTGCATCGTGCCCTACACTCGAGGCCGCGAACGCAGCCGCGACGTCGAGAGCATCCTCAATGAGGTGAAAGACCTGCAGCAGAAAAACTACCGCGAGGTAACACTGCTGGGCCAGAATGTCAACTCGTATATCTGCAACCAGAACGGCAGCCCCGTCGGCTTTCCGCAGCTGCTGCGCCTCGTGGCAGAGGCAGTGCCCGACATGCGCATCAGGTTCACCACCTCCCACCCCAAGGACATGAGCGACGACACCCTGCGCGTGATAGCCGACATGCCCAACATCTGCCACCACATCCACCTGCCTGTGCAGAGCGGCAGCAATAGAATCCTTAAGCTCATGAACCGCAAGTACACCCGCGAGTGGTATCTCGACCGAGTGGCAGCCATTCGCGACATAGTGCCCGACTGCGCCCTCACCACCGACATGTTTTGCGGCTATTGCACCGAGACCGAAGAAGACCACCAGCTCTCGCTCGACCTCATGAGGCAATGCCACTACGACTCCTCATTCCTGTTCAAATACAGCCAGCGCCCCGGCACCTATGCCGCACGCCACTTTGAGGACGACGTGCCCGAAACCACTAAGATACAGCGCCTTAACGAGATGATCGCACTGCAAAACGAACTCAGCAAGCAGCAGAATCTCAAAGACGTGGGCCACACCTTCGAAGTGCTCGTCGAGGGCCGTAGCAAGCGCTCTGCCGAACAGCTATTCGGCCGCACAGGACAGAACAAAGTAGTAATCTTTGACCGCGAAGACTACCGCGTGGGCCAACGCCTCATGGCAGAAATCCAAGATGCCAGCAGCGCCACGCTGATAGGCAGAATAGTTAAACAAGGTTAAAGCGACTCGAAATTAGCAAGAAATTCACTACATTTGCAGCAAATTAGAGAGACTGCGCCCCTTTTAGGGGCATTGTCCGTTTGGAGACAGTCGCCACAACATCAAACAACCACACGGCCCAACCGCCGAAACACACACAGAAAATGAAGCATAAATCATCGGGCACGAAGATGAACACCGTCACCGCCTGCATCAGCACCACCCTAATGCTGATACTGCTCGGCGCAGTGGTGTTTTTTGTGAGTTTTGCCCACAAATTTTCAGATAGCCTCAAGGAAAATTTCTCCGTCACCATTCTGCTTGACGAAAACATCACGCAAAATCAGACCTACGACATTCAGACCCGCCTCCGCCGCATGCCCGCCACCAGCCATGTCCACTATGTGTCGAAGGAGAAGGCCCTCAAGGAGCAGTCTGAGGCCCTGGGCACCGACCCAACCGAGTTTCTGGGCGTCAACCCCCTGCCGTCGTCCTTTGAGGTCGATCTGAAATCAGACTACGCCAACAGCGATTCCCTCGCCAAGATTCTACCGCCGCTGCGAAGCGACTCGCTCATAGTCGATGTCACAGCGCCGCAAAACCTGATGGACAGCCTTAACGACAACATCCGACGCATCAGCCTTGTGCTGCTGATAGTGGCGCTGCTGCTGACCATAGTGTCGTTTGTGCTCATCAACAATACCATCCTGCTCAGCATCCACGCCCGCCGCTTCGTGATCCGCACAATGCGACTGGTGGGCGCGAGCAACGCATTCATACGCAAACCTTTTATTATCAGAGCATGCATCAGCGGCCTCGTGTCGGCCATCTGCGCCACCGCGCTGCTCGCCGGCATGGTCTGCTATTTCGTAATCGACGAGCCAGAAATGCAGGCGCTCATCACATGGGACGTAGTTGCCCTCACGGTAGGCGCAATCTTCGTGGGCGGCATTTTGTTCACCACAAGCTGCACCTATTTCTCCGTCAACCAATTCCTCAAGATGAAACACAACGAGATTTTCAAAATCTGACAAACCGGAAATATTAAAACACATCAAGCATAAGTTATGGCAAAAAATTATAACACCTACAGCGCAAAAGCTATGGCGCAGGCCGCTGCCAACAAGGCCAAGAGCGAACAAGAAACCGTGAATATGACCAAGACAATGGCCTTCACCAAATTAAATTATATCCTTGTGGCAATCGGTTTTGCCATCGTGGTGGCAGGCTTTATCATGATGGCGGGCGACTCAACCACCGTCGATCAGTTTAATCCCGATATCTTCAGTTCGCTCCGCATCGAGGTTGCGCCTATGGTCACTCTCTTCGGCTTTGTATTTATCATCTTCGGCATCGCTTTTGCCATGCCAGCATTTCTGAGCAAGAACAAGGCTGCCGAGCCCAAGGCCGAATAACCCGCGCCCCAAACTGAAGAAAAATTTAGCAATCCTCAAACTCGTATTTTAGATGAACGAAATACAAGCATTGATACTGGGCCTCGTACAGGGCCTGACCGAATATCTGCCCGTCAGCAGCAGCGGCCATCTCGAGATTGGCAAGGAAATCCTCGGCCTGAGCACAGAAGCCGGCGGCCTGACCTTTGATATCGTGGTGCATGTGGCAACCGTTTTGGCCACACTCGTTATACTGTGGAGGGAAATCGCATGGCTTTTCTCCGGCCTCTTCAAATTCAAATACAACGACGAGACAAAATACCTCATCAACATTTTGATTTCGATGATTCCCGTGGGAATTGTCGGCCTTTTGTTTAAAGACAAGATTGAGGCGCTGTATGAGAACTATGCTCTCGTAGTGACCGGCATCTGCCTCATGATTACCGCTTGCCTGCTGGCGCTCACTCACTTCTACAGGCCCCAGGAGCGCGAAAAGATTTCGCCTCTGCATGCCTTTATCATAGGTATTGCGCAGGCTGTGGCAGTGTTGCCGGGCCTTTCGCGCAGCGGCTCAACCATTGCTACCGGCCTCTTGCTCGGCAATGCCAAGAAGACACTCGCCCAGTTCTCATTCCTGATGGTAATCCCCCCAATTCTGGGCGAGGCTCTGCTTGATTTCAAGAAACTTATCGGCCACACTGCCGAGGCTGCCGCTGGCGCCGGCGATGCTGGCATTTCGGCACTGCCCCTTATCATCGGATTTGTGGCAGCATTCATCTCCGGCTGCTTTGCTTGCAAATGGATGATTTCGCTTGTCAAGAAATGCAAGCTGATTTACTTTGCGATATACTGCGCTGTCATCGGCCTCGTGGTACTTGGCTTTAGCATTGCCCAGATGGCCGCATAATCTTCAACTGCTTGCACATGAATTTTCACAAGGGAGAAATACTTGCGTTCAACAAGCCATTGGAGTGGACCTCCTTTGGGCTGGTGGCGCGCGTCAGATGGCTGCTTACGCAAAAGTTGGGCGTAAAGATTAAGGTGGGCCACGCCGGTACGCTCGATCCGCTGGCCACTGGAGTGCTGCTGCTTTGCACGGGCAAGGCCACTAAGCGCATCGAAGAGCTGCAGAGCCACACCAAGGAGTATGTGGCCACGCTCAAACTGGGCGCTACCACTCCGAGTTTCGACATGGAGCACCCCGAGGATGCCACCTATCCCACCGACCACATCACCCGCCAGATGGTTGACGAGGTCTTGCAGTCGTTTATCGGCACCATAGAGCAGATTCCCCCGGCGTATTCGGCCTGCAAAATCAGCGGAATACGCGCCTTTGACCTCGCACGAAAAGGCGAGGAGGTCAAACTGAAGCCCAAGACACTGACCATCGATGAGATTGAGGTCTTGCAGTTTGATATGCCGGTGCTGAAAATCCGCGTGGTCTGCAGCAAGGGCACATACATCAGAGCGCTGGCCCGCGACATCGGCCTGGCCCTCAAGAGCGGCGCCTACCTCACAGCCTTGGAGCGCACCCGAGTGGGCGACATCAGCGTAGAGAACTGTCTCACGCTCGACCAATTCCCGCAGTGGCTCGAACAGATAACTATCGATCCCTTAAACGAATAAAGCGCCCACTCAGGCACCCCCGCTGCCAGCAACCCGATTGCCGCAGCCTTGATTCCAGAATAAACAACTAAAATACAGATATGAAACTTTCTCAATTTAAGTTTAAACTTCCCGAAGAACAAATTTCGCAAGAGGCTGATCCGTTTCGCGACGGTTGCCGCATGCTCGTATTGCACCGCACCACAGGCCAGATTGAGCACAAGATGTTCA
>JAZUHM010000506.1:0-5612 GCA_045641725.1 Bacteroidaceae bacterium
CCATCTTAAAGCTTGATAACGACAAAACTGCCAAGACAGATTTTGAATCGCGTCTTGGCAGTTTTAGAAAATCAACGAAGAGCCAACGAAGTTTGGCAAGCGTTCCTCTGCCAACATCCATACCGGAGGATATGGGTCTGAAATGTAACGGGAGTTGTTGACATAATACGTATATATAAAAAAACGACCCGCACATTTGAGCATCGTTGAGAGGCTTGGCGGGTTCTCGTGGTGCAAAGTTGTGAATATTTTATCAATCTAACAAGTTTTTCTGTAGGAAATTGCAGATTCTATGGGACCTTTTAGCAAATCTTATCAAAATTGGCTATTTGTATGCAAGTTTTTAAGCAAAATATAATCGGGTGACCTAATGAACTATTCGGGTTTAGCAAATTTGCTTGTTGTATCTTAAAAGTACAAGCCTTGGATTTTTTCAAAGAAACTGTTAGCACTTATTGAAAATCACTGAAATTTTGGTGGAATCAAAAAAGAGTGTTATTTTTGCACATGTAAAATGAAAGGAAATTATGGTAACTACAGTTTTTTTGGTTATTGTCGTGGTGCTGGCGGCGGTTTTGGTGGCGGTAGTGGCGCGCCAGAAATATCACAACGGCCAGCTGGAGGCCAATCTGGCCAATGCCCGGCGGCAGATAGAGGATGAAAGGCGGCGCCACCAGTCGGAAATCAATAATCTCAAGGCCCAACAGCGCGAGCAGATGGACATGCAGCGCGAGCAGACCATGCAGCAGTTGCGGCTGATGAAGGAGGAGATGAATTCTGTCTCCGAAAAAATCCTTCACACGAGGCAACAGCAGCTGGCCGAGGCCAACACCGAGCAGTTGTCGAAGATTGTCTCGCCGCTGCACGACGAGCTGAAGCGCATGCAGCAGGTGGTGGAGCGCGCAGACCGCGAGCATACCAAGAATATGGTGGCGCTCAATGCTTCGATCAAGTCGAATCTCGACCAGGCCGAGGCCGTGGGCCGCAAGGCCGACAAACTGGCGCAGGCGCTGACCGGTGAAAACAAGACTCAAGGCAATTTTGGCGAGCTGCGACTCAAGCAGTTGCTCGACGATATGGGATTCCAGGAGGGACTGCAGTATGAGCAGCAGGTTACGCTGCGTGACCAGCAGGGCCGTACCATTAACGACAGCGAAGGCCACAGACTGCAGCCCGATGTGGTGCTGCATTTTCCGGAGAATCGCGATATAATCATCGATTCCAAGATTTCGCTCACCGCCTTTGAGGAGTATTTTAATACTGACGACGAGGTGCAGAAGCGTGATGCCCTGCGCCGCCATGTGCAGTCGCTCAGAAATCACGTCAACGAGCTGTCGCGCAAGGACTATGCCCAGTTTCTTAATGGCAACAAGCTCGACGTGGTGATTATGTATGTGTTTAGCGAGAGCGCGCTGCAGCTGGCGCTGTCGGCCGACGCGACATTATATAAGGAGGCCTACGACAAGCACGTGATTATCTGCGGCAGCAACAATCTCTACGCCCTGCTGCGAGTGCTCGAGGCGAGTTGGAAACAGATGAGGCAGGTGCAGAATCAGCAGGAGATTGTCAAGGCGGCCAACAGCATCGTAGAGCGCGCCCAGATGTTCTATGAGCGGATTCTGAAGGTTGAAGACCAGCTGCGCCTCACCCAAAAGGCATTTGACGACGTCAAGACCATCACGGCCAGCAAGGGTCGCAGCATAGTGGTGGCCGCAAATCAGCTGAAGAAATACGGTGCCTCCGAGAGCGCCCGCCACAAGTCATTGCCCGACGCCGACTTCTTGATTGAAGACGGAAATGAGTAAAAATAGCGCCGCAAAGCATTATTTGCAGTCAATGTTGTGCTGATTTGTAAAACAATTTGTATATTTGCTAAGTGGAATTTTGAAACAAATGACAGCAATGATAAAGATTTTTAAGTTGAGTTGTGCTTCTGCGGTAGCGCTGTGGGTGATGGCGAGCGCCTTTTGCCTGGCCTCCTGCAGCGATGGTGCTTCGCAAGAGAAGACCGTCAGGGAACAGGCCGAGGCCTTTGCCGACCGATTGCTCAATATCGATACCAATTGCGAGGACATGGACTCGCTGATGTTTGAGATAATTGACTATGAGCAGGGGCTGTCGGCCGAGGACGCCGCCCTGTTTGGCCGCTATATGGACACCCTCTACGCCGATGTCAAGAAGCGCGAGGCCGAGGAGCTGCAGAAATCTCTGCGCGAGGACTCCCTTTGCCTTGGCCTCCTGGAGGACGAGTGAAATAAAATAGTTTGATTGTAAATTTACCCTGCACATGACACAGAGCAAGTTGCCCCATCCATTGATATCGCTGATTCCGCTGCTGGTAGCAGTGGGGCTGATTGCGCTCTCACTCACGCTTTTTCACGAAAATGCATTAGAAGGCGGCAGCCAGGTGTCGCTGATGCTGGCAACCACGGTGTGTGTGGCCATAGCGATGATTGGCTATGGCACCAAGTGGCAGGATTTTGAGAGCAGCATCAAGCGCACTATCGGCAGCACGAGTGCGAGCATAGTGGTGTTGCTGCTGATAGGCATGCTGTCGGGCGCATGGATGATAGCGGGAGTAGTTCCTACCTTTATTTATTATGGCATTCAGATCATGTCGCCCCGGTTTTTCCCCTTGTGTTCGTGTGTGATTTGCGGCATCGTGTCGCTGATGACAGGCAGTTCGTGGACCACGATTGCCACCATCGGCGTGGCCCTGCTGGGCATTGGCAATGCGCTCGGCGTTCCCGAGGCAGTGACTGCGGGCGCCATTATTTCGGGTGCATATTTTGGCGATAAGATGTCGCCCCTGTCAGACACCACCGTGCTTGCGGCCTCAGTGGCAGAGACCGATTTGTTTCGCCACATACGCTACATGACAATTACCACGGTGCCGTCGATACTGATTACGCTGATAATCTTCCTTTGCCTGGGCTTTGCCTACGACGGCGCGCAGATAGATGTGTCGGAATACACCAACGGATTGCAGCGCACGTTTAACATCAGCCTTTGGACGCTGATTGTGCCGCTGTTTACGGCCGTCTTGATCTATTTCAAGGTATCGTCGCCAATAACCCTGCTTTTGTCGGCGCTGTCGGCGGGAGTTTGTGCGCTTATCATGCAGCCAGATATCCTGGCCACCATCGGTAGTGGCGCGGGGGCGGACTGGCTGGTGATGGCCAAGGGCTTGATACTTACCTTTGCCAGCAGCACCAGTCTGGAAACGGGCAGTGAGGCTGTGAATGAGCTGGTTTCTACCAGCGGCATGGCGGGCATGCTCAATACCGTGTGGCTGATTTTGTGCGCCATGTGCTTTGGCAGCTGCATGATGGCGAGCCGCATGCTTGAGAGCATCACCAATATGGTGCTCAAGTTTATACGCAATACATTCTCGATGGTCACATCGATGGTCGTGACCGGCATTTGCATGAATCTTATTATGGGCGACCAGTATTTGTCGATAGTGCTCAACGAGTCGATGTATAAGGATATTTTCAAGAAGCGAGGCTATATGCCCGAGCTCTTGAGCCGTTCGGCCGAGGATTCGGCCACGGTGACCTCGGTGCTGATACCGTGGAACTCGTGTGGCATGACTCAGAGCACGGTGCTCGGTGTGGCCACACTGACCTATCTGCCGTTTTGTTTCTACAATATCCTCACGCCACTGATGAGTTGCCTCGTGGCCGCGATAGGCTGGAAAATCAAGCGCACCACGCCTACCGAGGAAACAAAAAAATAGATGCTCAACATCAGTGCTGAGCATCTATTTTTTTTGTATATCAGGCTAAGCGGGCTTAGGCATCGTTGCTTTCCATGAGGCGCTTTACGGCGCAGGCGAGCTGGTCGGGGCAGGATGTAAGCTTTTGTCCGCAGCGGATGCCTTCGAGTCTGGCTATTACGTCTTCGTATTTCATGCCCTTGACGAGAGATGCGATGCCCTGCAGGTTGCCGTGGCATCCGCCCATTATCTGTACGTCGGCAATGCGGCCGTCCTGGCCGCTGACTATCATCAGCTGCGAGCAGGTGCCTTGTGTCTGGTATGTAATCTGTTTCATCCGGGTGTTATGCGTTTAATTCTTCGAGATAGACCATTTTGCCTTCTTCATTCTCAAAGGCAAACACGTATTTGCGGCCATAGGGGGCGAGCAGTCCGTCGGGGTTTTCGGTTAGTCTGACGCATTCGCAGAGGCCGGTGCGCTCTGACATGGCGGCATAGCTGTTGATGTTGTCGGTGTGGTGGGTGACTACTACATAGAATCCTGCGTCGGTGCCGTCGGCAAAATATGCCTGGGTGCGTGCCCAAAGGCGGATTTCGCTTTTAATTTGTTGATTTACGTTTTCCATTGTTTGAGATTGTTATTGTGGATTTTGAAAGCAAAGATATGAAAAAAATCCGAAAATCAAGTGTTTTTGCTATTCAAACATAAGTTATTGTGGCGTTTTGGCGTGGGGTGGGAGTGTTATTTCTTTACTCTGCGCTGCCGTTGATGATTCTATTGTACACCGCCACTACGTCGGTGGCGTTTATTGAGCCGTCGCGGTTGACGTCGGCCTGATCGTAGGCGAGTGCGGCCTTGCCTGCCTCGTATTGCTTGGCAAATTCTTCGCCCACGGTTTCGCTCGAATTGAAGCTGCTGTAGCAATCAACATAGAGTGCCAGGATTATATAGCCCCTTACGGGTCCTTTGGTGAGGTCTGCCAACTGGCAATCTGTGGTGTTTGAAGTATTTTGGGCTTCCAGATAGATGTTTTGCACCGGAAACTTGGGCGTGATGACTGCCTGATAGATATCCATGCCGTTGTCATTGTTATACAGGGTTGTCTTGACGTCGCTGCAGCTTTGGGAAAACACGAAGGGGTGGGTGTCGCCTATGGGAGTATAGAGCACCGTGACTTTTTTGAGGAAATTGATTCCGCTGTGGCCGCTGGTAACGCATACAGCGGTATTGCGGACGCGAGAGGTCATGACGGTGAGGCCGGTAACGGGCACTTCTGCCTTTCTGCAAGGATAGATATCCTTAACTCTCATAAGGTAGGGTGCGCCGCGCAACATCACTTCGAAATTAGAAGTAAAAAATGCTGAGGAGACTTCTCCCCACTTGGTATTGACGCCGGCAGTCTCTATAGGCTGGCCCATTTCTAACTCGCCTATATTTGAGCAAATATAGTATTGAGGTTCTGTAGATACTGTGTAGTCGGCCTTTGCAGTTGCGCCAATCATGATTGTGGCCAGAGCCAGTAAAATCAATCGTTTCATAAGCATTTCTGTTGTTGTTATGCGGCAAAGTTAGCATATTCAAGCGAATTTGCAAAGATTAGTGGCCAAAAATCCTTTTGCGTGCATGCGACAGGCATGCTGACTATATACCTTATTATTAGTGTCCGGTAAAACAAATGACTGTGATTGAGTCGTCTCCCCCCCTGAGGAGGGGAGGTGGCTCGAAGAGCCAGAGGGGTACGGAGGCCCAACAAGTACAAATGGCAGAATAGCAACAAATTATGCTATCGACCCCTCAGTCGCTACGCGACAGCTCCCCTCAGCCTAGGGGAGCAGACGGCTCAAATGCGAGCTGAGTTGCTGGCTGACGGCTCAAAAGTAAGCCCCGACTCTT
>JAZUHM010000507.1:0-7203 GCA_045641725.1 Bacteroidaceae bacterium
GGTCGCAATCAGGTGGAGACTCTCAAGAAGAACTGCACCGAGTTTGGCATCAAGCATTTCGACATGGGCACAGAAGACAACGGCATAATCCATGTCGTGGGTCCAGAGAAGGCTCTCTCTTTGCCAGGCATGACCATTGTGTGCGGCGACTCCCACACATCTACCCACGGAGCCGTGGGTGCTTTGGCCATGGGCATCGGCACTTCTGAGGTTGCCCAGGTGCTTGCTTCGCAGTGCATCCTTCAGCAGAAGCCAAAGGCAATGCGAATCAATATAGAGGGCGAACTACAGCCTGGCGTTACAGCCAAGGATGTGGCTCTCTATATTATGGCTCAGCTTACTACCAGCGGCGCCACAGGCTATGCCGTAGAGTATGCGGGCAGTGCTATTCGCAGCATGTCGATGGAGGGCCGCCTCACTTTGTCTAACCTTTCTATCGAGATGGGAAGCCGCGCCGGCATCATCGCTCCCGACGAGATAACCTTTGCTTATCTCAAGGACCGCGAATATGCGCCAAAGGGCGAGGCCTGGGACAAGGCTGTAGAGGAATGGAAGAAGCTCCGCAGCGATGATGACGCAGTGTTTGATAAGGAGGTGACATATTGCGCAGAGGATATCAAGCCGCGCATTACTTACGGCACAAATCCTGGCGCTGGCATCGCAATCGATGAGGCTATTCCCGCTTTGGAATCTATTGCCGAAAAAGAACAGGCCGGCTTCTTGGCTCAGCTTAATTACATGCAGTTCCAGCCATGCGAAAAACTTGAAGGTAAACCTGTAGATTACTGCTTCCTTGGCGCTTGTACCAACGGTCGCATCGAGGACTTCCGCGCTTTTGCCTCTATCGTCAAGGGTCGCAAAAAGGCTGACAACGTAGTGGCTTGGCTCGTGCCTGGCAGTTGGGCTGTGCGCAAGCAGATCATGGCCGAAGGTATAGACAAGATTCTTGAGGAGGCGGGCTTTGAACTTCGCCTGCCATCGTGCTCAGCTTGCTTGGCTATGAATCCAGACAAGGTGCCTTCTGGCAAGTTGTCTATCAGCACGAGCAATCGCAACTTTGTAGGCCGCCAGGGTCCAGGTGCCCGCACAATCCTTGCTTCTCCGCTGGTGGTTGCTGCGGCCGCTGTGACTGGCGTAATTACTGACCCTCGCAAACTTATGTAAATTATGGCTAAACAAAAATTCAATATAATTCAGAGTACTTGTATTCCCGTTGCTATCGACAACTGCAATACAGACCTTATCATTCCGGCTCGCTATCTGGCTTCTACCACTCGTGATCCAAAGTTCTTTGGTGATGCTTTTATGCATGACCTTCGCTTTGACGAGGAGGGCAAACCGGTGGCAGACTTTGTGATGAATCAGCCGGATTTCTGCGAGATGCCTCGCGAAGGAGTGCACGAGATTATCGTGGCTGGGCAGAATTGGGGCTCGGGCTCAAGTCGTGAGCATGCTGCGTGGGCAATCGCCGGCTATGGCGTGAGAGTTGTGATTTCATCTTCATTCGCCGATATCCATCGCAACAACTTGCTTAACTGCTTTGTGTTGCCAGTGATTGTGAGCAAGGAGTTCCAGCAGGAACTGTTTGAGACAATTGCTGCCAATCCTCAGGCCGAGGTCAAGGTAGATGTGCCAGCCCAGACTGTGACAAACATCATCACTGGACACAGCGAGAAATTTGAAATCAATGGCTATAAGAAATATTGTCTGATGAATGCGTTGGACGATATCGACTTCTTGCTTGAAAATACTGCAAAGATTGAGACTTACGAGCAGCAGAAGTAGTCTTGGTGAGCTCTCATTGTGATAGTTAAACTTTAAATATCTAACAGCAAATTTCTTTTTCGCAATGAAAAAATTGTTGTATTTGTTGGCTGTCGTTTTTGTGCTGCCAGTAGTTTTTGCGATGTTTTGTGCTTGTGGCGGTAAATCAGAAAATACAGGTCAGGATTCCGTGAGAGATACTGTCGATACCACTCACCTTTTTCCTGCGGCCAAAGAGGATTCTCTGGTGGCAGATATAAAAGTGCCTAAGGCCGCCGACGGCGTGTTCTATGATTTCTTTTGGACTTTCTGTAAGAAGGCGTCATACCAGAAGGAGCGCGTGCAGTATCCCCTGACGCGCACTGTGGATGGCAATGCTGAACTTTTGAATGAAAACCAGTGGAGATTTACCAAGTTTAACTATAACGAGGATTACCACACCGTGATCTATTCGGGAGACAAGCCCAAGGGTCTTGCCGACAACAAGAGCCTGGAAAACGTGGCCGTGACATGGTTTGACACCAAGGCCTCGCAATCCAAGCAGCTTGCCTTTCAGAAGATTGAGGGCCAGTGGATGCTGACCTCTATTACGGAGCAGCCGCTCTCGGCAACTCCCGATGGAGATTTTGTCAGTTTCTTGTCGTCGTATTTCTCGAGCTTGGAATATCGCAACGCCCATACGGCTTCGCGTGTTGAGTTTCAGGGATATGACAGCGACGACGAGTTTGATCGCAACAAGGTCAAGACATCATATTCTGCAGCCGAATGGGATGATATTCATATCCCAAATATCTCTGGCGCTATGATTTCTAATTTTGACTTTGGTCAGGATATGTCAAATTCCTCGGTCAGAATGCTTAGCGTTGAGTCTATTGAAGGCTGGTCTAAAATGCTTTATTTTAAGAATGAGGACGGCCAGTGGATGCTTTATAAATTTGTAGAGGATTAAGTCATCATGCTGACCATTCACCATAACTATTCGCTCCTTGTCCATAACTCGTTTGGCATTGATGTCAAGGCCAAGGAGTTTGTGGAGTATCAGAGCGTGGCAGACTTGCAGGATTTCTTGCGCCAGCGCTCTGCGGATATGCCGATCCTGCATATCGGTGGCGGCAACAATCTGTTGTTTACCTCTGACTACGAAGGCACAATCCTCCACAGCGCTATCAAGGGTGTGGAGGTTGTGAACGAGACGGATTCTGAGGTGATTGTGCGTGTTGGCGCAGCTGAGGTGTGGGACGAATTTGTGGCAGAGATGGTGAGCCGAGGCATGTATGGCCTGGAGAATCTCTCGCTCATTCCCTCCGAAGTTGGCGCGGCTGCCGTGCAAAACATTGGGGCGTATGGCGCTGAGGCCAAGGATTTCATCACGCAAGTAGAAGTGGTGAATCTCGTCAATGCCACAGAAGAGTGTTTTAGTCAGGCCGACTGCGATTTTGCCTATAGATACAGCAATTTCAAAGGCCCGTGGAAGGGGCGCTATGCTGTGACATACGTCTCCTTTAGACTGAACAAGGCTTTTGTGCCAAATCTCAGCTACAAGGCACTGGCTCAGCTCGTTACGCCCGAAATCGATGCCAATGCTTTGCGTGATAAGGTCGTGGATGTGCGCAATGGTAAGCTGCCCGACCCCAAGGTGCTTGGCAATGCTGGTAGTTTCTTTATGAATCCTGTGATTAGCGAGGAGCATTTCAAGACTTTGCAGCAGCAATATCCCGACATTCCTCATTACGCAGCGCCAAATGGTGTGAAAGTGCCAGCCGGCTGGCTCATAGACCAATGCGGCTGGAAGGGTAGGGCGCTTGGCCGCGCTGCTGTGTATGAAAAGCAGGCTCTTGTGATAGTAAATCTCGGTGGCGCAACTCCGCAGGACATTATGCGTTTGTCGGATGCCGTTTGTGCTGATGTCAAGAGCAAGTTTGGCATAGACATCCATCCTGAAGTCAATTGGATATGAAAATAACATTTTTAGGCACTGGTACTTCAAATGGAGTCCCCGTGATTGGTTGTCAATGTGAAGTCTGCCAGTCGCGAGATTCCCACGACAAGCGTCTTCGCTCAAGCATTATGATAGAGTTTGACTCCGAGCCTTCTTCGGCTGGAGACGAACGGGCTGTCGGCCATTCCTACAAACTGGACGAAGACTCAATCCTGGCTGTTCCTGACAGCGCTTCAACCCGCATACTTATCGACTGCGGACCGGACTTCCGCGAGCAGATGCTGCACCAGCCCTATGGCCCTGTGCATGCTCTGCTTGTGACCCACGAACATTACGATCATGTGGGCGGCATCGACGATTTCCGACCTTTTTGTGTCTTTAATACCATCAATATATATGGCGAGCCGCTCGTGGTGCAGCACCTTGAGGAGCGCTTGCCCTATTGCTTTGGCCCGGGCAAATATCCCTCGGCGCCAAAACTCCAACTCAATGCAATCCTTCCTGGTCAGCAGCTTGTGATAAACGGTGTTGAGATTATGCCGCTGCGTGTGATGCATGGCAAACTGCCCATACTCGGTTTTCGCATTGGCAAATTTGCTTATATTACCGATATGAGCACCATGCCAGACGAGACTTTTAATCAGTTGCAAGGGCTTGACACACTTGTGGTCAATGCTTTGCGTAAGAATCCGCATCCCACTCATCAGAGCATCGACGAGGCAGTGGAACTGATCGGTCGTCTCAAGCCTAGCCGCGCTTACCTCACCCATCTGGCCCATTCGGCAGGCCTGCACGTCGAGTCTAAGGCGATGCTCCCCGCCAATGTGGAATTTGCCTACGACGGATTGCAAATATGCCTTTAGTCTCAGAATTATCCCTGGGCTACCAGATGAAAAGTCTGGGCTAAATCCAACTCTTTCTGCGCGCCACAATATTTCCGCAATCTGCTGTTTTTACAATAGTGGGCGAAAAATTATTGCAGATATGCTTGGATTGTAAATTTTAAATTGTATCTTTGCTCGCAGATTACAATTCGGAATATTTAATTACTAATTTTAACTATAATGAAAAAGGTTTTATTTTTAAGCTTTGTGCTTATTGTTGCAATGATGGCGTCTTGTTCTAAGGTTGACAAGATTGCTAATGTTATGAATGAGTCTGACGAAGAAGAAGTGGAACTTCGCGACGACGAGGTTGACGAGATGAGCTCGGTCATCAACAGTGTGGCAAGCAGTCTTGACTCTATCCAAACTCAGGAGAATATGATTTTTGAGCAGCGCGAGGGCACTACTACTCGCGAGAAGCTTCTTATCCAGCTCGGTGCCTTTAAGGATCTCCTTGCTCGCAAGCAGGCTCAAATTACTGAACTCATGAGCAAAAATGAGGCTCTTGCAAATTCTAAGAACAAGACAATCCAGAATCTGCAGAAAATGATTGAATATCTCAATCAGCAGATTAAGGAGAAGAATGAGCAGATTGCCCGCATGGAGGAGCTTCTGCAGCAGAAGGATATGGAACTCAATGAATTGAGAATCGAGGCTAACAATCTGCGTTTCGAGCGTGAGGAACTCAGAGAGGAGAACGACAAGCAGCGCGTTGAGCTCAACACCCGTTATTACTGCATGGGCACTAAGAAAGAGCTTAAGGCCAAGGGCGTGCTCAAGGGCGGATTCCTCAAAAAGACCAAGGTAGATAACGATAATATCGACACAAGGAATTTCGCCACCGTTGATGCTCGTACATTTAAGACCCTTACGATTCCTGGCAAGGATCCAAAACTTATGAGCAACAATCCTCAGGGCAGTTATACACTTACAGACAATGGCAACGGCACTACGACCCTTACCATCACAAATCCTGCCCAGTTCTGGAAGGTTTCTGACTTCCTGATTATCGAGTACTAATCTTTAGATAGCCAATATGCAAAAAGGCTGACACTCATTGCGCAGTGCCAGCCTTTTTTGTATTTGCAGTGTGTGAAATCTGTATGTCTTAGTTCGTTGGTTGGGCCGTTAGCACCACAGGAAATCCATCCATGCGGGGATTTGCTTTTCCCAATCGGCCTCGCAGTGGTAGCCGTGCTGGTGGTGAAAGAGCTGGGTCTGCACTCCGAGTTTTTTGGCGGCCTCGTCCATTTTGTGGATGCGCTTGGTCATCCAGCCTCGCTTGTCTTCTTCGGTGCCCCAGCTCATAAAGAGGCGGGTGTCGGGGTGGATGTCGTTGATAGACAGCTCCTTGAGAAACTGCGGCAGGCACGAGAAGAATTCTGGTGACACGGCGGCAGATTTTGAGAACGTGTCGTTGTGGCGCAATACCGCAAAGAGTGCCATAATGCCGCCCATGCTCGAGCCGCCGATGGCAGTGGCCTCGCGGTGAGCCCATGTGCGGAAGTTGGAGTCGATGTGTGGCTTGAGGGTGTCAACGAACCACTGCATGGTCTCGATGCCTTTGCCGACCACTTTGCCAACGTTTCGCTCGGAGAACTCAAATGGAAAGAATTCCGACAGGCGCTCGTGGCCGTGGTGTGAGCATTCCAGGCCAACGATGATGACTTTCTTGTGCCAGTGGTCGAGAAAATCGGCTAGGCCCCACGACTTGCCATAGGTTGCGTCGGAGTCAAAAAACAGGTTGTGGCCATCAAACATGTAAACCACCGGGTAGCGCTCGTCAGACTCATAGTAGTCGTTGGGCAGATACATGTGGATGCAGCGGTCTTCTTTGCCGGGATTGAAATATAGTGGGAATTTTATAACCATGTGTAGTTTAGTCTTGCCTTTAGAGCGGCTTGATTGTGTTCATGAAGTGTGCGAGCTGATTGCGCCAGCTTGGCCAGTCGTGGTCAACGTCGTAGCCCCAGTAGTCAAACCATGCGGGCACGCCTTTCTCCTTGAGAATGGTGTCGAGTTCGCGTGTGGACCATAGGGTGTCTTCCTCCCAGCGGCCTTGTCCGATGCAGATGATAATGCGGCGGCTGCGATACATGTCCATCCAGGGGTGGTGCCAAGGCATATTGCGCAAGAAGTCCTGCGGCGAGTTTGCGTAGGTGAGATCGTCGCTGTAGTTTGGAAATCCGTCGGCGGCATAGTAGAGTCCGCTCATGGCAATGATGGTGTCAAACATGTCGGGGCGGCGGAAAAAGAAGTTGGCGGCATGGAAAGCGCCGAGGCTGCAGCCTGTGACGAGGAATGTCTCGCCTTCCCAGCGGCGGCAGCGGGGGAGCAGTTCGTCTATCACATAGTGAAACCAGCGCTCGTGCTGTTCTATGCGCCAGCGGTTGTCGCCGCCTTTGTTTGACCATGTCTCCCAGTCGATGCTATCGCAGCAGATGAGGCGTATCTTGCCGCTCTCAATCCATGGCGAGAGGGTGGCGACCATCTGGTAGGCCTCCCAGTCGTAGAATCTGCCGTCTTGTGAGGGAATGGCGAGCACCGAGTGCTGTCCTTCGCCATATTCTTTCCACTCCATGTCGCGACAGAGGGAGTGGCTCCATTCTTTGTGGT
>JAZUHM010000508.1:0-4463 GCA_045641725.1 Bacteroidaceae bacterium
TCATTGCCTCGCTATGTGATGCTCCATGCTATCTATCGTCTCAACAAGCAACCGAAGAAAAAATAAAACTATTATATCTGTTGTCCTGGGTTCCTGGTTTCGGGATAGGTATGTGGATTTTTAGGGATTATCTGGTGCGTGTATAGGAGTTAACGGACGATACCAACCCTGGTATAATATAATAAGGTGTGCCAAAAGTGCATTTGACTTTTGGCACACCTTTGTGTATTTGTGTCAGGGGGACTGCTTTTAGAAGTTGTAGCCTACGCCAACGGTGAAGGCGCGGGTGTTGATCTTGAAGTCGTGGGTCTTCTGGAGTGGGGTGTGCATCTGGTAGGCAACGTTGAGGTTGACGCTCTTGTAGCCAATGTTGAGGCCCACCTGGCCACCAAACTGGAAGCGCTTGCAAGCGGCGCCGCCCTGATAGTTGTAGAGGATACCGCCTTCGCCATCGCTGATGTCTTCCTTGCTCATGTCGCTTTTGTTGAACCAGTTCATGCTGGCGTTCTTCAGGCTTGGGGCATTTTTAAACTTGTGCTTGGTCTTGCCAGAGACATTGTACTTGAGGCATACGCCGGCATAAGGCTCGATCCACATTCCGTTTGTGAGTTCAAACTTATAGGCCAGGCTGATTGGCACTGTGATGCCGCAGGTGCTGTTTGTTCTCTTGTATTTCACACCACTCATAGATGAACTGAGGATGGTGATTTCGCTAGAAGAACCGTTGTAGTTGAGGTCGGCGCCAATTTCCAGGAAGAGGGGAGCTTCGCTGGTGAGGTTGAAACCGTGGGTGTAGCCAATCTTGAAGCCGTCAAGTGTGCCGTCAGACGCAATTGAGGTAATCTTGGTGTTGTTGTGTGGGTCGAGGCTCTGATAACCAATAGTTACGCGGTCATAATCCTCGGCGAAGGCTGTGCAGGCGAGCAGCGCTGCTACGGCCAGTGAAAGAAACTTCTTCATACTGTTCTTTTTTGTGTTTTGAAAAAAATGGTTAAAAATTATTTGCTTGCTGAGTTAAAAATGAAAATTTATTGCATTCATATTTTGTTTGCGGGTGCAAAATTACAGAAATTTTCTTATTTGCAAAAGGTTTCCATGAATTTTTATTGCGCAAAGGTGAAAAATCAGGGAACCCCGGGGTGGGATTTCTGCGCGGCAGAATTTCATTTTAGTGCGAGCTAATTTTAAGTCACCGCCCGATGACATCAAAGTCACCGGCCGGTGACATTAAAGTCATCGCCCGATGACATAGAAGTCACCGCGCGGTGACTTAAAATCAAATGGCCGAAAATCGTGGGCAGGCCGCACCAATTTTTTTTGACCTGTGCAAATGAAATTGATGTCATTTTTATTATACGCGAATTGTCGAAAATTGAACGTGAATCTTCATAAATTATTATTGTTCGGTCAAAAAGATTGTGATTGAGGCTGAATTTTGGGCCGACTTTTTGATGCAGTATGTAGTTTTGCCGATTCGTATATCGATTTTTTTGATTTGTAAATGCATTTTTATTGTATGATAATGTGCCAAGCGGCAGATTATTTTAATTTTGCAATCGAAAATCAAACATGATTCATGCAAGCAATCGTGTGCTAAGGCAAGGCAATCGCACAAAAGACAAAGCACTCGTGTAATTGACAAATCAATCAGACAAGGCAATCGTGTAAAGACAAAACAATATCGCGCAAAAGACAAAGCATTCGTGTATTAAACAAATTAATCAGACAAAGCACTCGTGAAAAAGGCAAAGCATTCGCACGGAAATAATAAAATGTGCACAGGCAGCCGCAGCTCAGCAAAGAGTTAGTGGCTGCTTTTGGCTTTCTTTGCAGGTGTTTGTAAGTATATAGTTCCCGAAATTGGATATCCCTTAAAATATTTTCGTAACTTTGCAACTCCAAAACTCTATCGAGATGAAACAGAACAGAAAACTGCTTGACTATACCATCGCCATCACTCTCACATCTACGGTGTTGACAGCGGCAGCTCCGCTTGTGGCGACTTTTGTTGATGGACTCTTTGTGGGTAACCTGCTTGGCAACGATGCCTTCAACGCCATCAACGTCATAATGCCGATCTCAAACCTGATGACTGTCATAACCTTGATATGCTCAATGGGCGGCAGCGTGTTGGCGGCAAGGGCGCTGGCGCAGCGCGACCACGATTGCGCTCGCAAGGTTTTTACTATCAGTATGCTGTCGGCTGGAGCGGCTGCGGGCATTTGCATCGTCTTGATGTATGCGTTCATGGATAACTTCGTTCATTTCATCTGCTCAGATGCTGAAGCAATACCTTATATCTACGACTACCTGTCTGTCCTTCTGCTTTACTTCATTTTCGTTCCGATAAATTCCACTCTTAACAACTTCATCTCGCAGGAGGGATATCCCGATTTGACCACGAAAATCGTGATCTTGTCAAACGTGGTGAATGTGCTGTTGGACTTTGTGTTTATTTCGCTTATGGATATGGGCATCGCCGGGGCTGCGCTCGCCACTGTAGTGTCGGGAGTAATTAACGTGGTTGCCTATATTCCTCACTTTGTAAAAAAGAGAAGCAACTACAGGTTGGTAAGACTCAGCATCAAGGACTTTGGCGTATTGAAGAGTTCTCTCGTGCAGGGCATCGCTTTCAACGTGTTCTACATCATGTTCAACGGGCTGGTGTTCTTTTCAAGCCGATTGATTCTCGCTGAACTTGGTTCTGACGGAATGCTGACGTACGGCGTGTGTCTGCAGATTCAGTCGTTCACCTTCTGCATTACCGTCGGCGCCGCCATTGCTGGCATAGCCCAGATAAACCGACTGCAGACAGAATATATTCCCGACAAGGTGGCATACGTTATAAGGCGAATGCTGCAGTTTACCACCCTGTGCTATTCGTGCATAATGCTGGTGATGGCGCTGTTTCCGGCCACTGTTGCGTCCACCTTTGGCATTACAGACCCAGAGATTCTCGACAGCTGCCGTTTCCCATTCATCTGCTTCTCAGTGTTCTACCTCTGCTTTGCCATACTTGCCGTGTATAGCACAATTTCATTCCAGCTCATGGGCCATGTGATGGCTAAGTTTGTGTTTATCTTCGGCCTGGGAATCATCGTGTATTTCTTTATGTTTGCATTCTCCCTCATATCGCCAGAGATGCTTTGGTGGGGATTCCCACTTGGCGGCATCAGCATGCTTGTGCTCTCATTCGCCTTCGGATATATGCACCATAAGAAGAATCCGATGTTGACCATGTTCACCCTGGTAAATAAGATTCCTGACGCGATACTCATGCAAGATACGATTGACAATAAGTGTGAGAATCTGCCTGGCGTAATAGAGAAGCTCCATCTCTTCACCCAGACCTGCGAACTCCCCGACAGCATTTTCAAAGGTATTGAACTGTGCTGCACAGAATACTGCGAGCATCTCTCCGAGTCAAAGCTGCCAATTATGGCGCGCTCGTTTGATGTCGTCTTCCAGCAGCTGCCCGATGGCATCAGCATGATAATTGAATCGGCAGGCGCCCCAAACAGCGTAATCATCGATGATATGAAACTCCACATGATGCGCGAGACCCCAGACGATTTGTCAAAGGACGAAATCCGAAAGCTTATATTAACAACCGTTCCCCACAAAATCGAATATCGCTACATGTTTGGCCTAAACATCACAGAGATGTCATGGCATAGGTAAGATGCCTCTTTACGGAGTCTTGATTTTTCAGGAAACAGTATTTGCTCGCATTTTTCTAACAAGAATTAGAGAATGTTAGAGTATTGGACAAGAATTTTAAGGAATTATAAAAAGAAACACGAGTGTTTCCTGTCCGCAAGCAAAACCGCGACTGCGTTTTTTCTTGAAATTACCGCTTCGCTTTCGAACATAAAGTTCTCACGATGCTAAAGCTCGCGAACCGAAGTGGGGCTGTCGCAGAAGGTGGGGCGGCTGGTTTTAGTCGGAGATGTCGGTTTTTACATCGAGGCTGTAGTTTTGGGCGCAGATGTAGTCGCATGGGGGATTGTCTGCGTGCTGCAGGTTTATCAGCACGAGGGGGCATCGTTTCACAATGTGGGCGACTTGAAATGTGTCGCCGGGCTGTAGTTTGCTGTTGATGGATTCTAGGATTGTGAACTGATTGCCGGTGTCGTGGCGAATCACTACCTTGCGGTCGGGCTCCCAGAGCAGGCATAGTTTCTTGCCCGGAGCGAGTTGGCTGGCTGTGATTCTTTCGTTTGCAATTGCGTGGCTTGTTTTGGTCGGGGTAAGTGTTTCTTGTCGCTCAAAGGCTGCATAGGTAGGGTAGCCGATGTACGATGCGAGTATGTCGAGTGTAGATTTGTGGATGTGTGCAATGAGTGGCCTTCCTAAGGGACTGGCGACTTAAATGCAATCGATGCGGCAGTGCGCTTTTATTTTGGCAAATTTCCCTTTAAAAATTATTAAGTGCGTGCTAATTTTGGTTCACAGCGCTGTGA
>JAZUHM010000509.1:0-4196 GCA_045641725.1 Bacteroidaceae bacterium
TTGTTCACAGCGCTGTGAACGGAATTTAGCGCGCACTTTGTTTTTGGCAAAGCGCTTAATGTTTGTTTTTCAACGAGTTAGGTTTTTGTGAGATTGTGGCTTTTTGGGGTGAAAATGGTCTTTTGGGCTTGAATGGTGTGCCAGACGGGGTGCTTTTGGTATAAAAATATATAATCCTCGTATTGAAAATTTGCTGTTTGGCAAATTTATTTTATCTTTGTAGGGCTTATTGGCTTTTTGTGAAATTTATAATTATATATGATATGAAATTGTTTAGTTTTCTCTCGCTTATGGCGGCGGCGGTGATGATGGCGCCGGTTGGTGGGGCTGCGGCCTCGGCCATGGCCGACGGTGATCCGTTTAAGTCGGCGCCGGCGGTGACTTTGCTCGACAGTACGAGTGTGGATGTGACTCCGCTTGGCTCGGGCACTTTTTGTATTACTAAGAGGATTAGGTTCCAGACTCACGAGGCGGCTATCAACGGCCACTGCATTGTGTATGACTATGATCCGCTGACGGCTTTTGCGCGTTTCAAGTCGGTCAGGATTGAGCATCGCAACGGCGGTGTGACGGATGTGGATGTGAGCAAGGCTCTGGACTTCACTGCGCCTAACCGCACTTTCTATTGGGGTGCGCGCCAGGTGATGATTGAGGTTGGCCAGATGGCTGCGGGTGATGTGCTGACTTATGAGATTGAGAAGAAGGGTTTTACCTATGCTTTGCTTGCTGATGAGGCGATGGCTATGGGCGGCGGCAATGCGGTTGCTGGCGGCGGCATGGCTGCTGGCGGTGCTGCTATGGCGGGCCTCGATATCAGGCCGTTTGACTTCACGTCGTTTGGCGGCGAGGAGCGTTTTGTGCCTCCTATGAGGGGTAATTTCTATGATATCGTGCCGTTTTGGGTGGACCAGCCTACGCGCCGCAAGGTGTATAGTGTCTCGCTGCCTGACACATGCAAGTTGCAGTATAAGCTCTACCAGTATGACGGCCAGTATGAGGAGCGCAAGAGCTCGGGCGGCGGCCGTCAGTATCTCACTATCGCGCTGAATGACCAGGTGCCTTTTGAGAAGGAGCCGAGCATGGTGGACCTCTACGACGTGGCTCCTAAGTTGATGCTCTCTACTACTCCCTCGTGGTATGAGAAGTCGCGCTGGTTTAACCGTGTGAACGAGGACTATGGCAGTTTCAAGCCTACGGTTGAGGGCAAGGCGCTGGTGGCTGAGATTCTGAAGGGCAAGAAGACTGAGATGGAGAAGATTAGTGCACTCACTCACTGGGCGGGCGACAATATCCGCTACCTGGCTATCCACATGGGCAAGGGTGAGGGCTATACGCTCCACTCGCTGGACACTGACCTCACCGACCGGTTGGGTGTGTGCAAGGATATTGCGGGCACTCTGATTGGTATGCTGCGCATTGCGGGTTTCAAGGCTTATCCGGCCATGACGATGGCTGGCAGCCGCGTGGAGCGCATCCCTGCCGACCACTTTAACCACTGTGTGTGCGTGGTGAGATTGAAAAACGGCACGCTCATGCCGCTTGACCCCACATGGGTGCCATTCTGTCGCGAGCTGTGGAGCAGTGCGGAGCAGCAGCAGAATTATCTGCCGGGCATTCCCGAGGGCAGCGACCTGTGCGAGACGCCGCTCTCTGCCCCCGAAAATCACTATCTGCGCATCAACGCTCAGGATACTCTGATGGCCAACGGCACACTGCGCGGCACCTTTACCCTGACTGCCGAGGGACAGACCGACAAGAGCGTGCGCTATATGTTTACCAAGGGCTGGATGAGCCAATGGCAGCAGCAGTTGGAGGCAGAGGTGATGCGCGTTTCGCCCCAGGCGAAGCTCCTCTCTGTGGATTACGGCAAAAATCCTAAGGACTACCAGGCAGCGCCCATCAAGATGGTGTTCTGCTATGAGATACCCGACTACGCCATCGGCGGCAGCGAGGGTATGATGCTCAAGCCCGTGCTGATGAACAATCTATATGCGTCGGTGCAGACTTTTCTCAGGGTGGGCGGCTCTGCGAGCGAACACAAATATGCTTTCAAGGACGGCTGTTCGCGCCAGGTGGAGCTCAACGAGACTATTGTGCTGCCCAATGGCATGAAGATGCAGGCGGCGCCGCTGCAGAGCGACATCACTAACTCGGCGGCCTCAATCAAGGCCTCGCTGCAGCAGCAACAGAATCAGATAAGCCTGCGCCTGAATGCTGCATTCAACAAGCGCATCTATCAGGCCGAGGAATGGCCGGGCTTCAAGGCCGTGGTAGATTCCTACAAGCAGTATCAGGACTATATCTTCGTGAAATAATAATGCCCAGTTATTTGCAAACAACCAATAATCACACTATACAATGAAAAGAGCACTCTTACTTACTCTTATCTTGAGCATCGCGACTCTCGGCTTTTCGCAAAACGAAGAGGCCAGATATAATTATATCCGCAAATCGATAACCCGCAATGCCGACGGCTCTACAGACTACCGCCAGGCGTTCTCGCTCACAGTATTCACCCACACCGCCATGAACTCGACGTACGGCGAGAGCTTCGTGGCGTTTAATCCGCAATTCCAGACGGTCACAATCAACGACGCCTATACAATCCGCAAAAACGGCAAGCGCATAGATTTGCCCGCCAATGCATTGGTTGAGGTATTGCCGTCGTACGCCGCTGGCGCAGCGGACTTTAATTATCTCAAGGAGTGGGTAATCGTCCATACCGGCCTCGACCTGGGTTCTACAATCTATCTGGATTACAGTATCCACACCAAACCTGGCTTTAACAAGCACCTCGACTATAATTTTGTGGTTGACGAGTCGTCGCCAATCAGCGAATACAGCCTCACCATCGCGCTGCCCGAGGGCCAGGCGCTGCATCAGGCGCTGTATAGCCCCGAGGGCCAGGTGGCAGCGGCCTCCGACGTCAAGGCCAATGGCCAGCGCACAATCAATTATAGCATCAAGAACATCCCGGCGCACTCTCGCGAGGGATTTCAAACCACCGACCTCACCCGCCAGTGGCGCTTTCTCTGCACCACATCCGACTTTGAGACCGAGATGCGGGAGCTGTTCTACGCCAGTCCCGATGCCGACATCCAGGCGTGGGGCAAGGAGCAGGTCAAGACCGAGCCCAATGTCATGAAGCGCCTCCGCGCTGCCCGTCAGTACGTGGCGCGTCAGTTTAAGGTCGTGCCAGTGCCGCTGAAGGAGGTGGGCAGCATCCGTCCGTTCGCCCAAATCAAGCAGGGCGCCTATATCACCGCCTACGAACAGGCCGCGGTGCTGCAGCAGATGCTCAAGGCGTGCAATATCCAGGCCGATGTGCAGGCCACTTTCGCGCCGAGTCTGCCTAAGGAGTTCCGCACACTCAACAACGCCGAGAAATTCCTCGTCACACAGCAGTTGGGCGACAGTCCTGTGCTGATAAGTCCTGACAACGACGCCCGCCCAACCAGCGCGCCCCTCGTGGTGGGCCTTAGCGGCGAGCAGGCCAATCCCGCCAAGCCTATAAATATAAATAAGGAGTACACCGCCACCATTGCGGCCGCCAATCTCAACAGCGAGGGCTCCTATCTCTATTCGCTGCCCGCCGACGGTGCGGCGGTCAACGGGTGGAGAATGCAGACGCTGCCAACGCTGCGCGAGACGGTGTTTGAAATTCCGGCGGTGGTCGATGAGACCCACACTTACACCATCAAGACCGACGGCCAGGTCAAGCTCGCTGGCAGTTATACCACAAATCTCAGCGGCCCCGACGGCGCCCTGCTCTCGGAGACCCTCTCGCAGGCCGCCGACGGCACAATCACCCTCGTGCGCCGCATAGCCCTCACCCGCAAGACCTACACCCTGCAGGAGTATCCCGCCATACGCAGCATTATCACCACATGGCTGAGCCCCAGCCACCAGAAACTGCTCTTTGTGAAGAAATAATCGCAGCGTAGAAGCCATAATTTGGCATATAACACCGAAAAGCGGGCCATAAATTTTGTTTTTAGCGCCCGAGATTGTAACTTTGCAGTCTGAATTATTTTGCAAGAGTAAAATCCAAGCAGAAAAACCTTTTCTAATGAAGAAGTATAACATTATTAACAACACCTTTGGCTGGCTGATGTTTGCGGTAGCAGCATTTGTCTATTGCTCAACCATCGAGCCTGCCGCAAGTTTCTGGGATTGCCCAGAGTTTATAACCACAG
>JAZUHM010000510.1:0-4191 GCA_045641725.1 Bacteroidaceae bacterium
TGCAGCTGCATTCTGCGCATGGCATGGCGCAAAGTGACGGTGCCGCTCTGTCCACGCCGCAGATTGACTTTGTGCGGCAGCTGTGCGGTATAGTTAAAGAGCGACAAGCCTTTGCCTTCCATATTTCCCATCTCGTCGGTGAGGGTCAGACAGACCGTGTCAACACTCGCCGCATAGGGATTGGCGTACTGCTGTTCAACTACCACATAGACCTTTTGAAACTGCACATTATGCAGGGCACGCAGACACACCTGCAGGTCATAGGCACCGCTGTTGGCAATAGTGTCTATGCGGAATGTCATCTTATACTGCCTGTCCCACACATTGTTGTCCACGGGTTGATATTCATAGCACACCACCTCGTCATCGCCGCTGCACGAACCAGCAACGACACTCAATGCGCAAAGGGCTGCAAACACAGCTATGAATTTCAACCGTCTCAAATCTGTGGGGACAAAGGGTTAAACAAATCTTAGGACTGCTGTGGGCGATGGTCGTTGCGACGGCGGTGGTTGCGGCCACGATGATGATTGCCCTCGCTGCGGCGCTCCTTGTTATCGCCTTGATTCTCTGGCTTTTCAGCGCGAGCCTCCTTGTTTTCGGGGCGTGCTTCCCTGGCCTCGCGACGCGATTCCTTGGGTTCTCTGCGCAGCTCTTTGTTCTCAGTGCGCTGTTCTTTGCTTTCGCCACCATTTTCCTTAGCCTCAACAGCACCATTGCCACTGCGCTCGCGCTTGTTGCGGCTATTGCGGCGCTTCTTTTTCTTCTTGCTCTTGTCGAAGCGAGTCAGACTGTCCTGTTCTGCCAAATCCATTGGGCCGTCGTTGGTGATGACTGCGTCGTCGGCCTCAAGGCGCTCGGGCTTTTCACCCGCGGCATTGAGCTCAATTATCTCGGCGGCGCGCTCGGCACTGATGGTCACAAGATTTACTGCCAGATGGCGGTCGGTAGAATAAGTTATCAAGCCCGCCAGAATATCGGCCTTGAAATAATAATAGGTAGTGTCCTCGGTCTCAAGATGTATATCGCGGCGAGGCAATTTCTTTGCGGCCTCCACATACACCGGCACCTCGTAGTTGAGGCAGCACTTGAGCTTGGCGCACTGGCCTGCGAGCTTGTTTGGATTGAGCGACACATCCTGGCAGCGGGCTGCGCCGGTGCTAACGGTAGAGAAGTTCTTCATCCAGGTAGCGCAGCACATCTCACGACCGCATGGGCCGAAACCGCCAATCAGACCGGCCTCCTGGCGAGCGCCAATCTGCTTCATGTCGATGCGGATGCAGAATTCCTGCGCCAGCACCTTGATCAGCTGGCGGAAATCGACGCGCTGGTCGGCGATGTAGTAGAAAATTGCCTTGCTGCCGTCGCCCTGAAACTCCACGTCGCCTATCTTCATATCCAGGCCGAGGTCCTTGGCAATGGCACGGCTCTTGATCATAGTTTCCTGCTCGCGGGCTTTGGCTTCGTAGAATTTCTCCATATCCACTTCGCGGGCAATGCGATAGATACGCCTCGTACCAGAATCGCTCTTGAGCTTCTGCTTAGACATCTGCAGCGGAACGAGCGGACCCGTGAGACTGACGGTGCCGATGTCGTGACCTGGCGAAGCCTCTACGGCCACAATGTCGCCCTTCTTGAGCGGCAGGTTATTGCTGTTGACGTAATAATCCTTGTGGGTGTTCTTAAACTGCACCTCCACAAGATTGGTCATCTGCAATGCGCCGGGCACGTCGGCCAGGTAGTCGTATGTATTTAGTTGCTTGTCGGAACGACCGCATCCAAGTGCGCTTAGTCCTCGTCCGCCGCAACAAACAGTGTTATCCATAGTTATATCTGTTATTTTTTATTGTTTTCCTATTACATTCTGAGCAACTGCGTGGTGCGCAATGCCAGATTAAAAAATATTATTCGGCCGTTGATATTTCCCTCCACGTCGCGCTGTGCCCTGGAGAACTCCTCGGCAAACTGCACTATGTTGCGCTCGTTTACAAACCGCGCAAATTTTGAAGCGAAGGCCCTCTCGCTGCCGCTCATGTAGTTCAGCTCGGGGCGGTCGAAGTTATACATGAAATTTTCTCTGAGCATATTCTGCATATACGCCAGATATTCCTTCTGTTGCTCGCGGCCAAGGGCCACCATGTCGTCGGCCCATTTCATAAGCTGGGGCAACTGGCGCTGATAGGCGAGACGCATCAGCTGCACAAAGGCCTCAAACTTTGCCTTGGCCTCGGCATCGTCGCAAAGCTGGCGCAGCGCGTTGAGATAGCTGCCGCCAGAGGTGCGGGCCACGTCGAGGGCCATCTTGGGGTCTAGTCCGCGGCGCTCTACCAGGGCCTGGCAGAGAGTCTCGGTGCTTAGCGACGGCACATCGATGCGCTGCGTGCGGCTGAGTATGGTGGTAAGCATCTGTTCGGGGTGCTCAGCGCACATTATAAAGAGGGTGCGCGAACTGGGCTCCTCCAGAGTCTTGAGCAGCTTGTTGGCCGCGCTGTTGTTCATCTTCTCCGGCAACCAAACTATCATCACTTTCCAACCGCCCTCGTAGGCCGAGAGGCTGAGCTTGCGGATAATGTTGTCGGTCTCGTTTTCAAAGATGCTTGCCTGCTTGTTTTCTGCGCCCATGACCTTGAGCCAGTCGCTCAGGTCGAAATATTTGTCGCTCTGCAGGTGGCTGACCCACTCGGTCATGTAGGTATCCGAATTGACTGCGCTGCTGCTTTTCTTGACTACGGGAAACGAAAAATGCAGGTCGGGGTGAATCAGTTTCTCCACCTTGGCGCACTGGCTGCATTCGCCGCAACTGTCGCCGCCTGCGGTGTTGCCACACAGCACATAGTTGGCCAGAGCCAGAGCCAGCGCCAGAGTGCCGCAGCCTGTGTCGCCACACAGCAGCAGGGCGTGGGGCAATCGGCCGGCATCGACCTGTGCCTTGAGCACTGCCTTCACTTCGTCTTGTCCTACAACTTCTGAAAACTTCATTGCGTCTGCGGATTATGCCTGAGGCGGGTTAATATATCTGTGCGGCAACCTGGCGCAGGCTGTCCACATTGCCGGTCATGTAGAAATGGATGCTCGGCACGCCGGCCTTGATTAAATCCTTGCATTGGGCCACGCACCACTCGATACCAAGCGCCTTGATCTCGGCGTCAGTCTTACACTTGAGCGCCTCGTGAACCAATGGCTCGGGCAGGTCGCAGTGAAACAGGCGTGGCAGCACGGTGAGCTGGCTGAGCTTGGCCAGCGGCTTGATGCCCGGTATGATAGGCACTTCCACCCCGTCTTGACGCATCTTGGCCACGAAGTCAAAGTACTTCTGATTGTCAAAAAACATCTGGGTCACGCCGTATTCTGCGCCGAGGGCTATCTTCTGCTTAAACCAGTAGGTGTCGGTGGTCATGTTGGGCGCCTCCTCGTGTTTCTCGGGGTAGCAGGCCACGCCGTAGCTGAACTGCGGGCCGCTCTCTTTCATCTCCGAGCCATCTACAAACAGGCCGTTATTGTAGTCGTTCACCTGCTTCTGCAGCTCGGTGGTATGGCTATAGCCGTCCTTCACCGGGCGGAACGAAGAGTCCTCGCGGGCCTTGTCGCCTCTGAGCAAGAGAAGATTGGTGATGCCCAGATACTGCAGGTCGATAAGCACATACTCGGTCTCCTCGCGGGTGAACCCGGAGCAGAGAATATGCGGCACGATAGGTATGCCAAACTCCTTTTGCAACGCGGCTGCCACGGCCACCGAACCAGGGCGGCGGCGCAGCGTGGTGCGCTCTACGAGGCCGTTGCCCAGTTCCTTCATCACCGTTTCGCTGCGGTGAGCTGTGATATTGATATACTTAGGGTCAAAATCGAGCAGTGTGCGAATGTCGTCCTGCAACTTGTTGATGCCGGCCCCCTTGAGCGGCGGCAGTACCTCAAACGAGAATGCAGTGCTCTGAGATTGATTTATGAGTTCTGTTATTTTCATATAAAAATTCGCGGGCCAAACTGCCCAAGCGCCAATTATTCTAAGTTAATATATTTTGCAAAGATACATAATTGTTTGCGAACAGCCAAAACTCAAGGGCAAAAAACAAGTTTGCGGACTATAATTATTAGTATCTCAGCACAAATATCGATTTCAATGCGCTCTGCCAGCGACAGAATTCGCCCTGATTTCATCGAACTGCGTGCAAAATTCAGTTCACAGCGCTGTGA
>JAZUHM010000511.1:0-12732 GCA_045641725.1 Bacteroidaceae bacterium
GGGATACCATGTATAGGTGAAGGTGGTGGCGGACAGCTCCTGTTTGTCCTGATTGTAGCCGGTGAGTGTGCGGTCGAGTGTGAATTCCTCGTCGATGGAATATCTGTTTTTGGCGAAAGAGACAGACTGGGTGGTGCCATACCATTTTGCCGCATTGATTTTGTTCCATAAGGATTTGAAATCAAGCGAGTTGCCGCCGATAAATACTGCCGTTGCCTTGGAGTAAAGGGTGGCGAGGTACATAAGCACGAGCTGATTGTTCTCGACGTTGAGGGTCTGGATGTTCTTGCAGGCCGACAGGTCGAGAGAGCTTATGCGGTTGGTGTTTATCCAGAAGTCGGTAAGCTGCGGTAGGCCCTCATTGGGCATTATGATTTTGGACAAGGCATTATTGCCCGCCAGCAGGCTCTGGATGTTTGGGGACTTGGAGATGTCGAGAGATGGCATCACGTTGTGGTCGCACCATAGGGTCTTGAGCCCGGTGAGGTTGCTCAGCGAGAGTGTGATGAGTTTGTTGTTAGACAAAATGAGGGTCTCCAGTTTAGAGGCGGCAGTGAAGGTGATCTGGCTGATTTTCTGGTCGGAGGCGTCGAGGTATGTGAGGCCGCTGGCCTTGAATGTGACGGTTTTGCCAGAGAGTGTGCCGGTGATAGGGTCGAAAGAGCTTACGATGGTGTCGATTTTGCCGTCGCCCCAGTCGATATTGCATTCGAGACCTTCATCCACGGTGATGGTGAAAGTTTCGCCAATCTCCTTGGATGTCTTCATCTTGATGGTTGTCTGTGCCATTGCGTTGAGTGTGAGCAGCGCACAAAGCAGGAATGTGATTTTTTTCATTTTTATGGGGGATTACTACCTTATTATATATTACGCGCGTGAAAGCGAGTGTGATTTATATGTTAAGCACCCAATGGTAGATGGCGTAGCAGGTGGCTACAGTCTGTGCTATCAGAATCAGTGGCACGCCAATGCTGAACTTACGTTTCTGGGTCTTGTGGCGAAAGGTCTGCATGGCAATAAGTGCTCCCACGCTGCCCCCGACCAGTGCCAGGAGTATGAGCACTGCCTCGGGAACACGCCATTGGTGTTTGCGGGCCCGATATTTGTCGAAGCCGTAGATTGCAAACGTGATGACGTTGATTGCGATGACTATGTAGATGGCGTAGGCAATCATGCTGTGGGGAGGCAGATTATTTTGACTGTGTATAGCCGAGTGATTTGAGCAGTTCTACGGTGCGCAGCCTCACGTCGCCCTGGAGGATTATCTGATTGTCCTTAGCACTGCCGCCGATGCCGAGCTTGGTCTTGAGAGTCTTGGCTAGGGCTTGCAAATCAGCCTCTGGCCCTACAAAGCCCTTGACTATCGTGGCAGTCTTGCCGCCGCGGCCTGCGCGCTCCATCTGGGCCCGCAGCTTCTGTTGGTTGGGGGGCAGAAGGGTGGGCTCGTCGGGCTGGCCGGTGTCAAACTCAAAGTCGGGATTGGTGGAATAGACCATCCCGAGGCGTGATTTCCAATCGTTGTTGCTTGCCATGGTGATAGCGTTTTGTCATGCGCTGCTCGCAAGGAGTGGCATGGGCGGTGGTGGCGTTTGTCAGAATGTGATGGTGTTGCCCTCTACCAAAGGTTCGTTGTTTAACGATGGTGAGGCTGGGCGGAGTGCCAGGGTGAGGGTGTTGATATTCTTGAGAGTGTCCTGACTGCGTTTGTAGGTAGGGGTGGTTTCTACCATAGAGATAACCTCGTCGTTGTCGAGGCTGTCTTCGGTGAAGCGATAGACGCGATAAGAGCGGTGTGTGCGGTTGGAGTCGTTGTCGTCGTAATATTTGCCACGGCGTTCTTCGCGCTCCTGGCGTGCCATCTCGTCTTCTTCTGTAGGCGCAGAGGTCTCGGTGCCAGTGACATCGCTCAGCACGTCGTTGAGCATGAAGCCGGTGGCGAGCACAGTCACCTTGACTTTCTTGCCGAGTGACTCGTCGATGGCGATACCGAATTTGGTCTCTACGTCAGCATCAAAGCGGCTCATAAACTCGTGGACCTCATTCATCTCGTCCATCATGAGGGCTTCGCCGTCGCTGGTCTTGCTGCAGGTGATGTTCATCAAGAGGCGTTTAGAGCGGTAGATGTCGGAATTGTTGAGCAATGGAGAGTGGAGTGCGTTTTGTATAGCCTGGCTTACGCGGTTGTCGCCTTCGCCATAGCCTGTTGACATGATGGCTACGCCTCCGTCCTTCATTACTGTGCAGACATCGCGGAAGTCGAGATTGACAACGCCGTGTACTGTGATGATCTCGGCAATACTGCGGGCAGCCACGCTGAGGGTGTCGTCGGCTTTGCCAAAGGCGTCAAAGACTGGCAGGTTGGGATAGATTTCGCGCAAACGCTCGTTGTTGACCACGAGCAGTGCATCTACGTATTTTGACATCTCATCGACACCGTCAAGGGCTTTGTCGATTTTCTTGATACCTTCAAACTTGAATGGGATTGTGACGATGCCCACAGTGAGGATGCCCATGGCTCTGGCTTCGCGGGCAATGATAGGAGCGGCGCCGGTGCCGGTGCCACCGCCCATGCCGGCAGTGATAAATGCCATCTTGGTGCCGTCGTTGAGCATGCGGCGAATGTCTTCGATGCTCTCCTCGGCAGCTTTGCGGGCGCGCTCAGGGCGATTGCCGGCTCCCAGACCCTCTGCGCCTAATTGCAGGCGGTTTGGCACGGGACTGTCGCTGAGTGCCTGGCTGTCGGTGTTGCAAACTACGAATGTGACGTCGTGAATGCCCTCGTTATACATGTGTTTTACGGCGTTGCCACCGCCGCCGCCTACGCCAATAACCTTGATAATGCAAGGCTTTTGTTTTGGCATGTCAAAATTTAATACTTCTTCCATATCTGATTATTGTTTATTGTCGTTGAAAAAGATTGTTTTTGGTTCTGTGGCCTGTGTGTCAGGCTGTGGTGTTTTGTTTTTGTTGAGTTTCATACGCAGGTTGCCCACGGTGCGAGATGTGCGGGTGTAGGCCGGTGAGGTCTCGATGGCGCTGATGATGTCGTCGTCGTCGAGTTCTGAGGAATTAAACTCATAGAGATTCCACTTGCGTGTGTTGGATGTGCCGCTGCCGTAGAAATGGTCGTACATGTCCTTGAGGCGTTGGCCTTGTGTGATTTTATACATATCTTCGCCATAGACATCCACGTCGTCGGGTTTTTCTTCGATGCCGAATCCCGATGCGAGAATGGTGACTTTGATCTCCTTGCCCAGCGTGCCGTCGTAGCCGATGGCGTGTTTGCAGTCGATGCGGTCGTCAAAACGTGCCATGAATGATGTGATTTCGTGAAGTTCGCTCATCATCAGTGGCTCGCCGTCGTCGGCTTTGCTGGTGAATATGGTCATCAGCAGGCGCTTGGAGTTGTAGATATTGTTGTTGTTGAGCAGTGGGGTGTTGAGCGCTGCGTCGATAGCGTGGTTCAGTCTGTCAACGCCATTGGCATAGGCTGTGGTGATGATGGCCACTCCGCCGTCTTGCAGCACGGCACGCACGTCGTTGAAGTCGGGGTTTACCTCTCCGTAGATCTTTATGATGTCAACGATACTCTTGGCTGCCACGCTCAGTGTGTCGTCGGCGCGCTTAAAGGCTTCGTCGGCAGTCTTGGTGGGAAAAACCTGGAAGAGGCGCTCGTTGTTGATAACCATCAGCGAATCTACGGTCTTGGAGATTTCCTCGAGGCCGATGAGCGCCTTGTCGATGCGGTTCATGCCCTCATAGAGGAATGGAATCGTGACAATGGCCACGGTGAGTATGCCCATCTCCTTGGCAATGCGGGCGATCACAGGCGCTCCGCCGGTGCCGGTGCCGCCGCCAAGTCCTGTTGTGATAAATACCATCTTGGTGCCGTCGTTTAGCATCTCGCGAATCTCGTCGGCACTGTTTTCGGTAGCGAGGCGTCCCTTTTCAGGCTTGCCGCCTACGCCGAGGCCTGAGCCTAATTGCAGCTTTTTCTCTACGGGTGAGTGCTGCAGTGCTGCTGCGTCGGTATTGCACACGGCAAAGGTCACGTCGGGCAGGCCTTGCTCAAACATGTGTTTTACAGCGTTGCAGCCACCGCCGCCCACGCCGACCACCTTGATGATGCTTGGCTTGCGCTTTTCAAATCCTTGAAAACCTATGATAGGACTCTCGTTATCTATTGTATGATATTTGTCAGGCATGCGTATTGTTGTCTTTTGTGGCTGCTGGGATTATGCCAACAGTTTTTTTACCATTTCTGATATGGCTTTGCCCTCGGCCTTGCCTGCCAACTGCTTGGAGGCAACACCCATCACCTTGCCCATCTCCTTCATCGAGGTGGCGCCGGTCTGGGCAATTATCTCCTTGACAGCGGCTTCGAGCTCTTCGGCTGTGAGCTGCTTTGGCAGATATTCTTCTATCACAGCAGCCTGTGCAGCCTCTTCTGCGGCGAGGTCTTCGCGTCCCTTTTCGCGATAGAGTGCGGCGGTGTCTTTGCCTTGCTTGGCAAGCTTGGCAAGGATCTTGAGCGCAGCGTCGTCGCTGAGTTCGTCATTGGCTCCTGGGGCGGTCTTGGCCTCTATAAAATATTTCTTGATATTGCGCAATGCCTCAAGGCGTACCTTGTCCTTGGCTTTCATTGCGGCAATGATGTCTTTGCTGACTTGGTCAAATATGCTCATTGTTGTATGTTTAATTTGAGAGGATTCTTTGTTTGGAATGTGGATTTATTCTTCGGTCAGTGTGCCGCCCACGTCTTTGAGCTTGCCCCAGATGCGAGACCATGCACTTGGCTTCTTTGGCTTCTCTGGCTCCTGCTTTTCTGGTTTTGGAGTCTCTGGAGTTTCAGCTTCAGGGATTGTGATCTCGGGAACTTTCTCTGGCTCAAAGATGTCTGTCTGCTGCTCCAGTTCGGTGGTGCAGTTTTGTGTGGCGTCGGCAATAAGTCCGAGCACAGCGAGATAGCGTGCCTCGGTGTTTTTGATGCCCACAGGCAGTTCGTAGTTGGCCGACTGCGAGTTCTTGCGCACGGTCACCTTGTCGATGCCAACCACGTCTTTGAAGACATTGGCGATGTTAGGCATGTTGGCGCCGCCGCCAGTGAGGAATGCGCCGGCTATGAGGCTCTCGCGAGCATATTTAGATTCGTTGATCTGCTGCTTAACGTTGACAAGGATTTCAGAGAGACGGGCGTCAATAATTGCGCTGAGTGTCTTGCGCTTGATCTCGATGCCGTCGCTGGTGGTCTTGATCACAGCTTCGCCCTCTTCCTCGGTAAACTGGGCGTATGGCTCGCCAAACTTGCTGGTCTTGAGTTCCTCTGCCTCAGAGTGCTCGAGTTGCAGGCTCATGATGTCCTTGGTGATATTGTCGCTGCCAAGTGGGATGACAGAGAGGAAGCGGAGCAGTTTTGATTTGTAGATAGACACGGTGGTGGTGTCGGCGCCTATATCCACAAGCACGCAGCCTGAGTTTTTCTGAGCGTCGTTGAGCAACTGGTCTGCAATCACAAGCGGAGTGAGCTTGTATTCTGCCACTCTTATGCCGTTGACATTCTGGAAGCATGACTCGATATAGTTCAACAGTTTTGATTTGGCAATAATATTAAGGTAGCGGCCCTCGATATTGTTGCTCAAAACGCCGACAGCATCATACAGTTTCTGAGTGCCCACGTTAAACTCCTGAGGGATTGCCTTGAGTATGCGGTGGCCTTCGTATTCCTGATTGATGTTTTCGTTGAGAATACTGTCAATGTCTTCTTTCACAATCTTGTGTTCGTCTTCAAATGAGCGGAACACCTCATTGTGTACCGAGTGTACGCCCTGGCCTGAATAGCTGACATAGACCTGGGTGATTTTCTTCTGGAGTTTTTCTTCCAGCTTGAGCTTGATGTTGTTGATGCAGGACACGGCCTGGTCGGCATTGTAGATAATGCCTTTGCGGATGAATGTGCTGGCGTCTTGCTGCACATGGGCGGTGACTTCAACCTTGCCGTCAAGGCGCTTAACGCCTGCTACGCCGACTACTTTCGACGAGCCCAGTTCAATCGCGATGATGTTGAGTTCTTCTTTTGGCATGATATATATGTTTTTTGTTTTTATTTTATTTTTGTCAATGCAAGTGTTGTCGTGTTGGGGTGAGTGCTATTCTTTTTTGGTGCACACCACCTGGTTGTTGTATTCCATCGAGATACGTATGTATTTGTCCCAGCCAACCTCGTTGACAACCTTTTGGTAGAAGGTTTTGAGGCGGGCGAGTTTTTTACCGAGATTCTCAGGCTTGCCGAGATCCACGATGTGGTCGCCGATGCGTGGCGTCAGTTCTACCTTGCCCTCTTTGGTAAAGTTGATTTGCTCAATCATGTCGTTCCAGAATTCGTCTTCGGTCACGATTTGAGCAAATGTGGCTAAGGTGCTCTTGTGGCGTTTGTAGTTGACATAGCCGGTCACCACTATCAAATCGGCGGAATAGTTGTCGTTTTTTATAAGGTTGCCCTTTATGTCGGTGTAGTACTCGTTGGTGTTGAGTGGCATGATTTTGAGCACTGGCAGTTTCTGCGTCACGCTGATTACCACCACGCCGTCGGGCTGGGCATAGCAGATGCATTTTGCCACAAACTGATGGCTTTCCACCACCTGCTTGACCTTGCTGAGGTTTACCTTTTTCAAATCCTTGCCTTTTGGGTTAAGGTGTTGGGTCTGCAGGATCTGGCGAATATCTTCTACGGTCACAAAGTTAGCCTTGTCTGTTTCGGCCACATAGATAGAGTCTTTTGTGCATATCTCTGCACTGCTCGACTCGCTGAATCTGACAAACGCAAACACCAGATAGCCGATGAGGCCCAGCATTACGAGCAATTTGAGGCATATTTTGAGCGTACGATTCATTGTTGGCGTATTAGGGCGTGGTGAGTGGTTATTGCTTGTTGATAATGTCGGCTATCTGTTGGGTGTAGTCGTCGAGGTCGCCAGCGCCGAGGATTACCAGCACGTCAAACTCATGCTGGCCAACATAGTCGAGCACATCGGCTTTGTTGATCATATCTTTCTGTATGCCAGGGCGCAGATTGTCGTAGATCAGACTGCTTGTGACTCCCTCGATAGGCAGTTCGCGGGCGGGGTAAATCTCTGTCAGCACCACCTGGTCGAGCAGCGAGAGGCTGTCGGCGAAATCCTGATAGAAATCGCGTGTTCTGGTGTAGAGGTGTGGCTGGAAGATGGCGCAGATTTTGCGTCCGTCAAAAACCTCCTTGAGCGACTGCACGCTCTGTTTGATTTCTTCGGGGTGGTGGGCATAGTCGCTCAGCACGACGTGGCGCTCGTTTTTGAGCTTGAAGTCAAATCGCCTTACCACGCCGGCAAAGTTGGCCATGGCTTCGCGCAGTTCTTCTGGCTCAGCCCCTGCGAGCTGGGCCAAGGCGAGGGCAGCAATGCCGTTTTCTATGTTTATGCTCACGGGCACTCCGAGGCTCACATTGTCGATGTTGCCCAGGGGCGATTTGTAGTCAAATACAATCTCGCCGCCGCCAATGCGGATGTTCTCGGCGTGGAAATCGCCTGAGGTGCGGCTGTATGTGTAAGTCTGAACGTCCGCTTGAGGCGCAGCCTTCATCTTGAGTCCCTCGTGCAGAATCAGTGCGCCGCCTGGCTGAATGAGAGTGGTGTATTTGCTGAAACTCTCAAGGTAAGCCTCTTCGGTGCCGTAGATGTCGAGGTGATCGGCGTCAGTGGCGGTGATGACAGTGGCCCAAGGGGTGAGCTGATGGAACGAACGGTCAAACTCGTCGGCCTCAACCACCACATAAGGGCTTTGGGCTGAAAACAGGTAGTTGGTGTTGTAGTTCTTGGAAATTCCGCCAAGGAAGGCGCTGCATTTCACTTGGCTCTGCTCCAGCAGGTGGGCCAGCATGGTTGTGGTGGTGGTCTTGCCGTGGGTGCCGGCTACGCAGAGTCCTTTCTGTGAGCGCGAGATAGTGCCGAGCACTTGGGCGCGTTTCTGCAACTCAAAACCGTTGGCGCGGAAATATTGCATCTCCTTGTGGTCGGCCGGAATGGCTGGAGTATAGACTATCAGCGTGGTGGCTTGGTCTTGAAAGTCGGGGCCGATGAGCTGCGGGTCGTCTGCATAGTGGAGTTGGGCGCCTTCGGCCTCAAGGGCGTGGGTGAGGGGAGTGGCTACTCGGTCGTAGCCGCCTACTTTGATGCCGCGGGCAAGGAAATATCGCTCGAGTGCGCTCATTCCGATGCCGCCGGCTCCAACGAAATATACTGATTTTATATCTGTGAGTTCCATTGATGGTTTTGCTGATGGTTGTGCAGCCAGATTGCGTGGGGTGGGGTGCTGGCTTGTTGTGTGTGGTTAGGTGATAGGTGCGGGTCTGCTATTCTACGGTGTAGTTGGCGAGCTTGAGCACCTCTTCTACTATTTGTTCGGTGGCTTTGGGCTTTGCCATTTGCAGTATGTTGCGACCCAGGGTCGATATGTTCTCGGTGTCGTTGATGGTCTTGATGACGATAGGCATCAGCTTCATGCGTGCCTCGGCATCTTTGACGCAGAGCGCGGCATGTCGGCTGACGAGGGCCATGGCGTTTTTGGTCTGGTGGTCTTCAGCCACATTGGGCGAGGGCACGAGTATGGCCGCCTTGCCCAGCAGTTGCAGTTCGGAGATGCTGCAAGCGCCGGCTCTTGATACAACTAGGTCGGCAGCCTTGTAGGCCTTTGACATGTCGCTGATAAAATCGCTGACATACAGATTCTCTGGCTTTTCTTTCTCCTGCAGAGATTCTTTGATTTCCTGGCTGTAGAATTTGCCAGTCTGCCAAATAAACTGCACGCCAGTCTGCTTGCGAATCATGTCGAGATGCAGCAATATGCTCTCGTTGATAGTGCGTGCGCCGAGGCTGCCGCCAATAATTAGCACTGTGCGCTTTGATGGGTCGAGGCCAAATGACTGTATGGCCAGTTCGCGACTGATGTTGTTGGCTTTCAGCTCAGGGCGGATAGGATTGCCTGTGGCCACAATCTTAGGGCCTTTAAAGAACTTGTCCATTCCCTCGTAGGCCACGCAGATGGTAGAAGCCTTTTTGCTGAGCATCTTGTTTGTGACGCCTGCATAGCTGTTTTGCTCCTGCAGCAGCACCGGCACATTGAGCTCGCCGGCTGCGCCGATGGCCGCTCCGCTGGCATAGCCGCCCACGCCTATTGCTACATCGGGCTGAAACTCCTTGATTATCTTGCGTGCTTCAGCCTTACTTTTGAGGAAATGATATATTACTGCTACGTTTTTGAGCATGTTTTTGCGGTTCATTCCCATTACTTTGAGTCCCTTGATTTCATAGCCGGCTTGTGGCACTCTCTCCATTTCCATGCGGCCTTCTGCTCCTACAAACAGGATTTTTGCATTTGGCACTTTGGCTCTGAGTCCGTCGGCAATGGCGATGGCTGGAAAGATGTGGCCTCCGGTGCCGCCGCCGCTAATAATTACCTTTAATTCCTTTTTCATAATGATATTTAATATATTTGGCGCAAATTTACTAAAAAAACTGCAGTAATGCGGGCATGAAATCGAAGAATTTTTGATTTTTTTTAAATGTTAACAAATTGGCGCATTTTGCGGCGCGATTCCGATGTTTTGAAATGGCAATTTTGAGGTAGAAAATTTATGCATTTGTTTATGGCCAAGACATAAGAATCCTGATTGGTTTGCAGTAATTTTTTCGGTGTGGCCTGCGAGATTGTTTATAAACGTTGTTTCTTGCGATTGACAGAACGCAGAAAGGATGGTAAGTTTCTGTATATCTTTGCGTTGGCGCCACAATTGACTGTGGACGTATGCGCAGTGCAAAATGGCTTGTGGGGCGTTGTGTAATCTGTGTTTTTTCTCTCAGAAATGTAGTTCGCGAATATGGCGGGACTGCAACATGTTTTATGCTTATTCTTGAATATTTCCAGCATAGATATTCCTAAAAACTCTTTTTAATTCGTTTTCTATACCTATTTAAATTATTTATGCTAAATTTGTGCTCAAAATTTATAATCAACATTTAAAATGAAGAAATTTTTACTCCTAATTGTGTGCGCTGCAGCTTTTGTGTATGCTGAGGCGCAGAATTTCCAGGCCAAGCGCGACACGGTCTGGGGATGTCGCTATTTCTCGACTAATATCGAGACTGGCAAAACAGAGAACACTGGCTCCAAGAAAGGAACGACGAGCATGTATTGGCCAAGTTCCGATGTGTTGGTAAATTATTATTGCAAGATCCCGGTTGGTCGTGCCCGTGTTGACATGGTTTATACCCCTAAGACTGGCGCTGGTCTTAAGTTGAATGTCAAGGTCACCAATCCTTCTACTGGCCAGGTGGTTTATCAGGGTCTTGTGAGCACCGATCGCACTCTTAGTTCTCAGGAGACAACGATAGAGATTGTGCCGACAACCTATTTCTCTCAGGATATCTATTATCAGATTCAGCTCTCTACCCAAAAGGGTGGCGAGGCTATCTCTCGCGTCAAGTTGCTTTTGTTCCAGCGCGAGGGCACTGAACCTGTTGTCACTCCTTCGGTATTTATGTCTCCATCGGCTCATAACAACACCTGGGGCACCACAGATCCCAACGCTCCTACGGGCAACGACTACGACTGGGCCTATGGCGAGTTCCTCTATCCTGAGCAGTATGCTTTCTATGCTCGTTATCTGATGTGCTTGGGCGGTAGCGGCTACTATAGCGGCATTCAGGTGTGTGGCTTTGATTTCCACAATACCGCACTTTTCTCTGCATGGGACAATGGTGACACCGACAAAGACCCCAACCTCCCGGCATATCTGCGCTCTGGTGCTGTAGATAACAATACTGACGTAAAAATCAGCCGTTTCGGCAACGAGGGTACTGGTATTCAGTCGATGATGAGCGCGGCTCACTGGAAGCGCGACCACTGGGTGCAGTGGCTTATGAATGCTCGCCCAGAGAATACCCAGGTCATACTCAAGGCTAAGGACGGTGGCGACTCTGTCATCACCTATATCAATACCATTCTCACAGCGTGGTACAAGATGGACACCGACCCCGAGTGGCATTACATCTCTACCCTGCGCCAGAGCGGCACAAGCCATCTCCTTGGTGCGGCCGGCGAGTATTCGTTCCTCGAGAATTTCTCTGACTTCGGCGGCGATAATTTTGTGCGCTGCTACATGAAGAACCGTTTCTATCGTTCTGCCGGCAGCGGCAAGTGGTATAACCGTAACCACATGACACCGGGCCATTATAATTACAACGATGGCGCCCGCGAATGCCGCTACGACTACGGCCACGGCGCGACTCGCCTCTACGACAACTGCTTCTATATCGGGCACGGCGGCTTCTATAGCACACCTAACGACAGCAGTATGTATGTGGCGCTCGCCACAAATACCGAGTGCGTCGATACTATCAACATCGATGCCAAGATTGCCCGCATTCAGGAGGCTTTCCGCAAGGGCAACAACAAGTATCTTGCCAATATGACCGACTCGTTGCTTCATCTGAGCGGCGGTGCAAAGCAGGTTTACGACTATGTGAAGTCTATCATTGACCTTGAGGGCCAGATCGGCGGCTACGATTCTGAGGCAACCGCTATCCTCAAGGCTGCCTTCGAAAAGGCTTCTCCTACCAACGTCACCGAGCTTTCCAAGGCCCTGGTTAGGGTTTCTCAAGAGTATAATGTCATTCGTTATGCCAATATCACCAGCAAGACCCGCTTCTGCAGCAATGGCGCGTTTGTGTTTGACAATACCAGCGGCTACGGCAGACTTTATGTAGATATGACTGGCGGCAAGCCCGTGCTGAAGTGCGGCAACAAGGGCTACGACGACATGTCGGCCAACTGGATTGTCGTTCGTTCCGACAAGTATGGCACAATGGCAGTCTATAATAAGAAACACGGCGTTTATCTGGATCCAAATTCAGAGACTCTGCTCAGCGCCGAGGCTGTAGAGCTCCCATATTTTGGCCGTTTCGGCAATGGTTTCTACTTCGGTTCCAACTCAAGCACAGCACTTGTTGCTAAGGAAGACGGCAGTGTCACTCTCGATGCCCGCACCAACAACGGCGGCGTGTTCCTTGCCCACGACAACCTCAGCTATATCACCACCGATGCAGAGGTAGCCGCTGCGCTCGAACAGCTCGAGGCTCCCAATAAGTTTGATGAATACAAGGCCAAGGTGCCTGGCATTCTTGAAGCTCCAGAAGGCGTGGTAGGCGCTTGGACCGACGAGCAGGAGAAGGCCGATCTGGCTGCGCTCTACGACGAGGGCAATATCTCTGTGGAGAAGGCCGACGCACTCATCAGCGCCATTGACAATGCCAAGAAGCTTGAGCTCAGCACCGAGGTCCCTGGCGCGTATATCCTCACCGCCAATGCCCTCGAGACACCCGAATATCTCACCATTGACGCCGACAATTTCGTATATCACAAGGCTGCTACCAACAAGCCCGACCAGGTTTGGCTCACCAAGCCCGTGCAGGGCGGCTATGAGGTAACCTCGCAGGGCCGTTCGCTCGCATCTCTCAACACCACAGTCGGTAAAAACGCCACTACCCGCGAAGAGGGCGACGGCGACCTCTTCTTCTTCACCGAGAAGCAGGCCGGCATCTTTACCCTGAGCGACGTGCAGTGGGGCCCGACAGCTCTCAACGGCACCACCAGTCCGTTGACCTCGGCTGACTTCTACAATGATGCCGCTACCTGGACCCTCAC
>JAZUHM010000512.1:0-3693 GCA_045641725.1 Bacteroidaceae bacterium
CTAATTTCAACAAAGTGCGCGCAAATTTCCGTTCACAGCGCTGTGAACGTATGTTCACAGCGCTGTGGACGTTTGTTCACACCGCTGTGAACGATTGTTCACAGCGCTATGAACGATTGTTCACAGCGCTGTGAACAGAAATTAGCGCGCACTTAGTTTTTTTTAGCGCGCAGAATATCGATTTCTGAGCGCAGTATATATAAATAATGTGGTTTCCAGACAAAGCAAAAATGCGAATGGAAATCCCTTTAGCGACTCAAAAATGGTCTAAACATGTCGCTTTTTACGCCAAAGATGCTTGAAATGTTGAAAATGCAGTTGATTTTTGTGCCGTGTATGAAAAAAAACTTATATTTGTAACAAATTTTAAAAGTAATTATTAACTCTAACTATTAACACAATGAAAAAGCTTTTACTTTTTGTTGCGCTCGTGCTTTTTGCCAGCGCAGCGTGGAATGAAGCAGAAGCACGCTACAATCTTGGCGGCCGCATAGGCTCTGCACAGATTAAGGCCGGCGACACCATTGCTATTCAGGGTATTTCCGACAATGCCAACAATGGTTATCGCTACATTGCTTCTGCAGTTTTGCAGACCTCATTCACCGCAGAGTGTGTTTATGTGGTGGAAGAAGGCCCCGCTGATATTCGTACCGGCGACCCTACCATCTTCCTTCGTCAGTTAGTTTCTGACAAGTATTTGGGTATCAACGGCCTCAGAGGCCAGCGCCATCCGGGCTCGCTTAGCCACAAGATGGTCACCACCCCCGACAGCGCCTACAACTTTGCACTCTACAGCGCTGCCGACTCTTCTGAGGCATGGAATGGCCAGCACAACTTCGACGACCAGTCTGTAGTCTTCTGTTATTCTTACAACGACGGCAGTGAGCCTACTTGGGGCTTTATCTGCAACTGGGGCTATTTTGATTCTCAGGACATCCGCTTCTGGGGATATCACGACACCAACCCTTGGGACGTATATCAGGTGACCTTTACCAAGGACGCTCAGGGCGACCTTCAGGACCTCGTAGATTACTACACCGACCTCAATTTGGAATACCCTATTGGCACCGACCCAGGTTTCTATCCTGCCGATAAAGCCGAGGCTTATAATAAGGCCCTCGAGGAAGCCACAGTGGCAGCCATGGTTGAACATACCGACGAGGAATATGTAGAGTATGGCAATGCACTCAAAAAGGCCAAGGAAGAAGTCGATGCCTCATATATTGACATCACCGATGGCTACTACTATATTGTAAGTGCTTATACCGAATTCCTCAACAGACAAAAAGTGGAGATGGGATGCTATATGGACGCAAGCAACAACTACATCAACTGGAAGGCTCTCGACACCAAGGCTCCTGAATTTATCTTCTATCTCAGCCGCACCGACGACGGCAACGTACAGGTGCAGAGCTACAACACCGACCTCTACTGGAGTGCCGCAAGCGCACAATCCTCATCACAGGGAATCCTTGCCACTGCAACACCAAAGTACAACCAGGTATTCAATAGCATTGGAGCAGGACAGTGGCAGATTTGGAACACATATTTCAACCAGCACTATCACCCAGAAAGCAACAGCGGTGGTTCTGGCAAAAACGGTAAACTCGTGACATGGAACAGCTCGGGCAAAGGCTCAAGCTCTACCTGGTATGTTCGCGCAATCGAAGACCCTGCTCTCATTGACAGCCTCGACGCAGTAAAGCTTCAGAATCAGCGCACCGCCGAGCTCAAGGAGCAGATCGCTACAGCCAGCAGCGCCTACGACAAGCTCTTTGTCTATGCACTCGACACCAACCAGCCGCTCATCACCCACGTTAAGGACGGCGACCCAGACGACTGCCAGCTCTCTTCAAACGCCAGCGACCCATCAGAGGGCACACACCTCTCTTACCTTATCGATAACGACCCGGCTACCTTCTGGCACTCAAGCTACCACGCTACCGACGATCCTAAGACCTACCACTATCTCCAGGCCGACATCTCCAACAATCCTCAGAAGTCGTTCCAGATCTTCATCCGCCGTCGCGACGGCTCTTACGGCAACTACGACCGTCCAACGGCCGTGAATATCTATGTGGCCACCGACACCACCGGCCAGTGGAACAAGACTGCCAACTGGACTCTCGCCCGCACTATCCAAGGCATGCCGACAAGCTCTGATGTATTTGACTACTATACTCCAGGTATCGAGACCGAAGAAGAAGTCAGCTATATCCGCTTCGAGGTAATCGAGAAGTCTAATTACCCAAGCCGCAATCTCAATGGCTATCCTTATTTCAACCTCGCTGAGTTCCAGATCTATCCAGTGGCTCTCAACAAGGAAGCTTCACAGTATTATTATGTAGAAGGCATGCAGCCTGCAGCCGACGCCCTCAAGGAGCTTATCAACGCAAGCCAGGCCAAGGTAGATGCCAACACCGCTACCCAGGAAGACATCGACGCCATCAAGGATGCCATCAAGGCTGTCAACGAGCTCTATGCCGACACCACAGCGCTCAAGTCGCTCATCGCAACCTGCACAAGCCTCGTGAATTCTGCAGTAGTAGGCACAAGCATTGGCCAGGCTCCAAGCGAAGACCATGTCAATGCACTCGTAGCTGCCCTCGAAGAGGCTAAGTCTTGCAACATCGGCGGCAGCCAGCTCAACCGCGACGCCATCAAGACTGCTTACGACAACCTCCGCCAGGCACGCATGGATTACCTCTCTGGTCTCAACGTGCCACAGACCGACAAGCTGTATTATTTCAAGAACCTCGACGCTTCTCGCGACGAATTGGGCGACGACTATTACACCAAGGGCGCAATGATGTTCGCTACCAAATACGGTGATGGACAAGACCTCTCATGGGGCCTTAATACCGAGGAACTCGCTTATAATCCTATGGCAATGTGGCACTTTATCCCAGTAGAGGATGAAGACTATACCCTTACCTATTATATTCAGAACGTGGGCACCGGTCTTTATATCGGCGATTACCCAACATATTCCGTTCCAGTGCAGACCGTCAAGGAGCCTGTGCTCTATCAGATCAATATCAGCGGCGGCCAGCCAGGTCTTATCGCTCGTCGTGGCGCTAACCCAGGCTATTCTCTCCACGCTGCTACTTCTGGCAAGACAATTGTGGGCTGGAGCGCAGGTGCCGACACTCCTTCGGCTTGGGACATCGTAGAGGTTGACCCATCTGAAGTTGACGCAATCACCCTCAGCGTGCCAAACAACAACATCGACGTATTTGCAGTGCCTTATGACTACGCTGACCTCGCAGATCTCAACGACGACGTACACACCTACGCCATCAAGAAGATGACACTCAACGAAGAGACCAACGAGACCACCATCGAGCTCTACGAAAAGAACGAGTTTGCTGCTGGCGAACCATGTATCCTCGTAACTGGCGATCCTTCGCAGAGAACATCTGAAGACGAGGACATCACTCTCGTGATTGCAACTCCAACCGAAATTGCTCAGCAGATGACTCCTGCCAATGGTATGGTAGGTCTCCTCACCACAGAGAAGATTCCTCTTGGCGCAGCATGGTTTACCGGTACAGAGATCTCGAATGCTGAGGCAAGCATCTCTGCTCACACCGGCTATATCGACGCAACTCTTTATCAGGGCGAGGTTGAAGGCGTAGAGACAGCAATGACTCTCACCATCACCGGTCTCAACTGGCCAGAAGGCCCAGAGGG
>JAZUHM010000513.1:0-2686 GCA_045641725.1 Bacteroidaceae bacterium
AGGCAGCTTTGCGGACAGATGTTTCGCACTTTCAGATATGCGTTGACCGGTGTGTAGCGGTCGGCGAGTATTGTCTTGCTGTGTAGTTTAAATGTAAACATGGTGTTGTGTCTGATGACCGTAAGGTCTTGGGGTCTTGTGGATTTATGCGTTGAGTAAGTCTTTGTGCTTCAGGTATGTAATCATATCTTTGTCGCCGCGGCCGCTGACGGTCAGCACCACAATGTCTTCGGGCTTGAACTGCATTTTGGGCAGTGCGGCCAGGATGTGGGCGGACTCCAGTGCGGGTATGATGCCCTCGAGTCTGGTCAGTTCAAATGCGGCTGCAAGGGCCTCGTCGTCGTTGATAGAGAGCACTTGGGCGCGCTTGGTGGCGGCGAGGTTGCAGTGTACGGGTCCTACGCCCGGGTAATCGAGTCCGGCAGAGATAGAATACGGCTCGATAATCTGTCCGTCTTCATTCTGGAGCACCATTATGCGGCTGCCGTGGAGTATGCCGACCGAGCCGCTGTGTATTGAGGCTGCGGTTTTGTCTGTTTCAAAACCCATGCCGCCTGCTTCGGCCATTACTATGCGTGTGCGCTCTTCGTCGAGGTAGTGATAGAATGTGCCGATGGCATTGCTGCCGCCGCCCACGCAAGCCATGATTATGTCGGGGTAGTTGCGGCCGATTTTTTCCTCAAGCTGCCATTTTATTTCTTCGCTTATCACGCTCTGCAGGCGTGCCACGAGGTCGGGGTAGGGGTGTGGGCCCACGGCTGAGCCAATGACATAGAATGTGTCGGCTGGGTGGCAGCACCAGTCGCGTATGGCGTCGTTCACGGCGTCTTTGAGCGTCATATTGCCGCTGGTGACGGGTGCAACCTCTGCGCCGAGCATCTTCATGCGCTCTACGTTGGGCATCTGGCGCTCGATGTCGGTTTTGCCCATATAGACTACGCATGGCATATTGAGCAGTGCGCAGGCGGTGGCTGTGGCCACGCCGTGCTGTCCGGCGCCGGTTTCGGCTATGATGCGGGTCTTGCCCATTCTTTTGGCGAGCAGCACCTGGCCCAGTGCGTTGTTGATTTTATGTGCTCCTGTGTGGTTGAGGTCTTCGCGCTTGAGGAAGATGCGGGCGCCGTATTTCTGGCTCAGTCGTTTGGCTTCGTAGAGTGGCGATGGGCGTCCTACATAGTCTTTGAGCAGTGCGCGGTATTCTGCCTGAAAGTCTGCGCTTTCGATTATGCCCACATAGGCTTGGCGCAGTTGTTCGGTGCATTTGTGGAGCACTTCTGGTATGAAGGCGCCGCCAAATTCGCCGTAGTATCCGTCTGGATTGATGTGATAAGTGGTCATATATTTATTTTTGTTTTGATTTTCTATTGTGTTGTTATAAGAATTAAGCCCTGCCGTGAGTGTTTCGGCAGGGCTTAATCAGTTATTTCTTAGCTTGATTTTGGCATGCGGCATTTTCACTCACAATTTTTAAATTCTGAGTTCTGCCACCACCAAAAATTAGCTGTTGTAAAGTTCATCTGTGTGTTGTATGTTGATTTCTGTGTGCAAATCTACACATTTTATTTTATTTACCAAACATTTTGATAGGAAAAATCGCAAAAACATGACTTTTTGTGTTTTCCTGCCTCGTGTGGATGCCGGTGTTGTTATGCCGTCAGGGCAGTTCGCCGCGCATGAGCTGCATGTTGTATTCGGCGTTTTGTATGTAGATTTTGATGTCGGGATCGTTGAGGAAGGATTGGGGTGCGCTTTTTATGATGCGGCCAATCTGCGGTGTGATAAACGGGTAGTCGTAGCGCGACACGTATTCCTTGAAGTATGTGCGGCCCAACACATTGCTGTTGTTGTCGGTAATGAACGACACCCAGAGTTTCTCCTGCTCGTTTTGCAGCATTTCGGTCTGGCGTTCTATGTGTTCATACGACTTGGGGTTGTGGCTGTCCATAATCATCTGTGCCACCTGCTGCATGTTGGCCTCTATCTCGGCCTGCAGTCGTCGGTAGGCTGGCAGGAACTTGTAGAGCCTGGTGTTGAGTGTGCCGCCATGCACTGTGCGCTCCACTTCGTTGAAACTGATGCTGTATTCACCGCTTTCTATCACCACCGGCATCAGGTTGACCTCGCCCATATAGAGCTGGGCCACATATTCTGAGTCCACCTGGCCCTCAAAGCTGAATGCGCCATGTATGATCTCGGCACTGTCGCGCAAGCACAGCACATGGTCGTAGTTTAAGCTTTTAAGCATCAGTGTGTTGCCCTCGTAGGCTTCTACTGACGACTTGCCCAATATGTTGTATTGGTCGCTGCACGAAGTTATCAGTGCAGTGATTGCCAGCAGCAGGGGGGTGATATGTCGGATGTTTCTGATGGTCATAATCTTAGTTTCCAAATGCAAATATATAAGGTTTTAGCCACACGTTGTTCTTATATAGCCATAAATTGTGGTTATTTTTAGCATACTTTTTGATTTCTCGCCGTGGGGCCGAAGTTTTTTTAACATTCTTTAGCCCTCGCCCGCTGTTTGGCGTGGTGGTGGCAGTTGCCCAAGGATTGTTGCGCTTAAATATCAGCTTATTGCGCCCGTAAAAATACAAAGTGCGCGCTAATTTCTGTTCACAGCGCTGTGAACGAACGTTCATAGCGCTGTGAACAATCGTTCACAGCGGTGTGAACAAACGTTCACAGC
>JAZUHM010000514.1:0-4271 GCA_045641725.1 Bacteroidaceae bacterium
CTCAGGGCCTACGGCAAAGGCTTTGCGGGCCTCCTCCATGGTGGGGAAGCCTTTGAAGCGCGCTGATTTAATGCCGATCACCTGCTCCTTGCATTCCTCCCAAGTGAGGTAGATGCCGGGCTTGGTGCCGCTCCACACGACGTAGAATTTTGGTTTTGGTTTGGCCATAGTGTGTCGGGGCTTACATGCGTTCAGGAACCTCGATGCCGAGCAGGCCCATGCCGGTGCGGATGATGTTGCTCACCTGCATAGAGAGCGCCAGTCTGAGTTGCTTTTTCTGCTCATCCTGTTCGCCGAGGATGGTGTAGTCGTGGTAGAACTGATTGTACTCCTTGACGAGGTCGTAGCAGTAGTTGGCAATCATGCTTGGGCTGAATTCCTGCGCTGCCTGCTGAATGGTGGCAGGGAACTGCGAGAGAATCTGTATGAGGCGCTGTTCCTTTTCGTTGACAGGGGTGCTGTCGGCCAGCGCGGCAGCCTCGGTGAGACCGGCCTTGCGGAGCACCGAGCGGATTCGGGCGTAAGTATATTGGATAAATGGGCCGGTATTGCCGTTGAAGTCGATGCTTTCCTCTGGATTGAAGAGCATATTCTTGCGGGCATCGACCTTGAGTAGGAAGTATTTGAGAGCGCCGAGGCCCACGATGCGGGCAATCTCCTGTTTCTCCTCGGCGGTCATATCGTTGAATTTGCCGAGTTCCTCGCTGGTCTTGAGAGCAGTGCTTATCATCTCGCTCACCAGATCGTCGGCGTCCACAACGGTGCCTTCGCGGCTCTTCATCTTGCCGTTTGGCAGTTCCACCATGCCGTATGAGAAATGCACGAGGTCTTTGCCCCACTCAAATCCGAGTTCGTCCAAGAGGATTGAGAGCACCTTGAAGTGGTAGTTCTGTTCGTTGCCCACCACATAGACCATCTTGTCGATAGGATAGTCGTCGAAGCGCAGTTTGGCGGTGCCGATGTCCTGAGTCATATAGACCGAGGTGCCGTCGGAGCGGAGCAGCAGCTTCTCGTCGAGGCCCTTGTCGCGGAGGTCGGCCCACACCGAGCCGTCGTCGTGGCGTGTGAAGATACCCTTGGCGAGTCCCTCCTCTACCTTGGCTTTGCCCACGAGGTAGGTGTCAGACTCGTAGTAAATCTTGTCGAAAGCCACGCCGAGGGCCTTGTAGGTCTCGTCGAAGCCGGCATATACCCAGTCGTTCATCTTCTTCCAGAGGGCGCGCACTTCGGGGTCGCCCTGTTCCCATTTCACGAGCATGTCGTGTGCCTCCTTGATGAGCGGAGATTCCTGCTTGGCAGTGTCTTCGTCCATGCCCTGCTCCATGAGTTCCTTGATTTCGGCGCGATAGTGCTTGTCGAAGGCCACATAGTAGTCGCCAATCAGGTGGTCGCCCTTTTTGCCAGCGGTCTCGGGAGTCTCGCCGTTGCCCCATTTCTGCCATGCGAGCATTGATTTGCAGATATGTATGCCGCGGTCGTTGACGATGTTGGTCTTAACCACGCGGTTGCCGGCGGCCTGCAGTACCTGGCTCACAGCCCAGCCCAGCAGGTTGTTTCTAACGTGGCCAAGGTGGAGTGGCTTGTTGGTGTTGGGCGACGAATATTCAATCATCACCAGCGGCGAGGCGTCGGTGGCCTTCACTGTGCCGTAGTCTGGGGTCTGAGCGATATTGTTGAGCATCTGCACCCAGTAGGCATCGGCAATCGAGAGATTTAGGAAGCCTTTGATTACATTAAACTTGGCAATTGCGGGCTCGTTGTCCACCAGCCACTGGCCAATCTCCTGAGCAGTGTCTTCGGGCTTCTTGCGCGACATTTTAAGGAAGGGAAATACCACCAGTGTGAGGTGGCCTTCAAATTCTTTCTTGGTTTTCTGCAGCTGTGCCATCTTGGCATCTGCATCTACCCCGTAGAGGGCCTTTACGGCCTTGAGGGCAGCTGACTGAATTACTTCTTCGATATTCATATATGGTGTTGTTTTTTTTTCTGGTGGCGTGCGCTCGTGGCGCCTATTACATTATTTATATAATACTAATCTGCAAAGATAATGCTTTTTTCCGATTTATGCGCCTTTTGGCCGTGTAAATCGGCAAAACCGCCCGCTCTGACCTCTTTTGCACCACAATTCGGCCTCGGATTCCACTTTTTTGGCCAAAAGATTTGGCAGAGAAAAAGAAATAATGTACTTTTGCTCACGATTTCAGCACTTTATGTTCACACCAGGCTCTAAAGACTGTGGTTTTTATGCCTTAATCAAGTGTTGAAACTCAATTCCCAAAACGATTATTTCTACTAAAAACAGATTTGCAGCCTGCAATGCGTTATGGGCGCAATATCTATCCGCGATTTTATATGTCAAATTTTAAACTCGACGAGTTGCTCGCTATGAGCGACGACCAACTGCGCGCCACTGCCAAGTCTATGGGCGTGAAAGTCAAATCCTCTGATTCTCAGCAGGAGATTGCCTATAATATTCTTGATGAACAAGCCATTCAGGGCTCGCTTAATATAGAGAAGCCCAAGGCCACCAGGGCTAAGAAGGAACCCAAGGCCAAGAAGTCCGAGCCTAAGGAGCCTAAGGCCAAGGCTGAGCCAAAGACTAAGGCCAAGACAAAGAAGCAGGCCGAGGCTACCGACGAGGCAGCCGCTCCTGCCGAGGTCGAAAAGCCAAAGCGCCGCACCCGAATCAAGAAATCCGAAATCCAGGCCACAGCCGAGCCCGCTGCTGAGCCACAGGCCGAGGCCGCTCCTGCTGCTGAGCCTGCAGAAGAGCCAAAGCCTAAGCGCCGTACCCGAATCAGCAAGAAGGCTGCCGCTGCTCAGGCTGAGCCGACCCTGTTTGACGCGGTAGCAGAGGAACCTGCCAAGCCCGAGGCCCCAGCAGCCAACAGCGAGGCCCCGGCGGCCGAAGAGGCAGCCCCATCTGCCCCTGCCGATGCTGCGCCCGCTGCTGCTCCTGCCGAGCCACAGCCAGCGCCTGCCAAGCCGCAGCCATTCAACTACGACACCGATTTTATTATCATACAAGACCTCGCGCCGCTGGAGGATGGCGAGCTCGAGATGATGCCCCAGCCTGAGGTCGGCGAGCCCGACTATTACGCAGCCGAGCCCCGCGAGGCCGCTCCTGTTGCCGCTCAGCGCAGTGCGCAGCCCGAGGCCAAGCCAGCTATGCGCGCTCCTCGCAGACAGTATGACTTTGGCGAGGCAATTGTTGGCCAGGGAGTGCTCGACATTTCGTCAGACGGCCAGGGTTTTCTGCGCTCGGCTGACTACAACTACCTGCCTTCGCCCGATGATATCTACGTTTCGCCGCAGCAGATCAAGTTTAACGGTCTCAAGGTGGGCGACGTAGTAGAAGGCCCCGTGAGAGCTCCGCGCGAGAGTGAGAAATATTTCCCGCTCCTGAGCGTGACAGCCATCAACGGCCTCGCGCCTGAGAAAGTGCGCGACCGTCAGGCGTTTGAGCACCTCACTCCGCTTTTCCCTAACGAGAAATTCAACCTCTGCAAGGGCGACGGCAGCGATTCGCTCTCAGCCCGTGTGGTTGACCTCTTCGCTCCTATCGGCAAGGGTCAGCGCGCTCTGCTTGTGGCTCAGCCCAAGACGGGTAAGACCATGCTGATGAAGAGCATTGCCAACGCCATTGCCGCCAATCACCCCGAGGCCTACCTCATGATGCTCCTTATCGACGAGCGCCCCGAGGAGGTTACCGACATGGCCCGCACCGTGAATGCCGAGGTAATCGCCTCGACCTTTGACGAACCCGCCACCAACCATGTCAAGATAGCCGGCATCGTGCTCGAAAAGGCCAAGCGCATGGTTGAGTGCGGCCACGACGTGGTGATATTCCTCGATTCCATCACCCGACTGGCGCGTGCCTACAACACCGTGGCTCCGGCCAGCGGCAAGATCCTCACCGGTGGTGTTGACGCCAACGCCCTTCAGAACCCTAAGCGCTTCTTTGGTGCAGCCCGCAACATCGAGGGCGGAGGTTCGCTCACCATCATCGCCACTGCCCTCATCGATACCGGCAGCAAGATGGACGAAGTCATCTTCGAGGAGTTCAAGGGCACCGGCAACATGGAACTGCAGCTCGACCGCACTTTGAGCAACAAGCGAATCTTCCCGGCCGTAAACTGCGTGGCTTCATCAACTCGCCGCGACGACCTCTTGCACGACAAGCGCAGCCTCGACCGCATGTGGGTATTGCGCAACCACATAGCCGAGATGACCTCTATGGAGTCTATGAGCATCATCAAGAATCTGATGGA
>JAZUHM010000515.1:0-1523 GCA_045641725.1 Bacteroidaceae bacterium
TTCCAATACTGCTGCCACTTAGAGAGAGTGTATTTCTCGAGGAAGCGGTGGGCGCCGATAATCAACATAGGAGCGGCAGCCTCAAAGCCCACGCGGCCCTTGATGCCGATAATGGTGTCACCCACATGGCAGTCGCGACCAATACCATAGGCAGCGCCAATCTCTTCTACAGCCTGGATGGCCTTAATCTTGTCGTCGTAATGCACGCCGTTGACGCTGCAGAGCTCGCCCTTTTCAAAGCCGAGCTTCAGAGTCTCGGGGCCTTCCTTGGTTGGGTGCTTGAGATATGCAGATTCAGGCAGGCCCTGTGTGCTGTCGAGAATTTCGCCGCCACAGATGCTGGTGCCCCAGATTCCTACATTATAAGAATATTTGAGTTTGGTAAAGTCTGCATAGAAGCCGTTCTTGTTGAGATAATCCACCTCTTCCTGGCGGCTCAGATTATAGTCGCGGGTGAGAGTGATAATCTCCACACCCGGGGCCATCACGAGGAATGTCATGTCAAATCTGCTCTGGTCGTTGCCAGCACCGGTAGAGCCGTGAGCAATGGCGTCGGCGCCAATCTCGTTGGCATAGCGGGCAATAGCCAACGCCTGGAAGATGCGCTCAGAACTTACAGAGATAGGATAGCAGTTGTTGCGAAGCACATTGCCAAAAACCATGTACTTGAGCGATTTTGCATAATACTCTTGAGTCACGTCGAGGGTGACATACTGCTTTGCGCCGAGCTTATAAGCATTCTCCTCGTTGGTCTTGAGCTGCTCTGCGCTGAAACCGCCTGTGTTGGCACAGGCTGCATATACCTCATAGCCTTTCTCCTTGGCGAGGTACATCACGGTATAACTTGTGTCGAGTCCGCCACTAAAGGCTACTACAACTTTCTTTGCCATAATTTTATGTTTTTTTCGGTTAGTTTATCTTAAGTTTTTCTTTGCGGCCTCTTGCGCCATCTTGACCACATCGTCGGGCAACTGCACAGGCAGCGGATCGCCCACATGGTCAGCGGGATCGTAGAGCATGGCAGTGCACACGCAGTATTTGCGATCTGTGCGGGCCAGCACATCGCAGTTGATGCAGCGAGGCTCCTCTGGAGTGCCACATCCTGCCCAATAGGCATCGTCCTGGGTGAGCTGCGCAAAGGTCACCGGCACATAGCCCAGCGCAGTGTTGATGCGCATCACGGCTATCTGGCTGGTAAGACCAAACAGCTTGGCATGAGGCCAGCGCAGGCGGCTCAGTGTAAAGGCTACCTTTTTAATACGCGTAGCCAGATGGTGACCGCGATACTCAGGCACCACGATAAGACCCGAATTGGCCACATACTGCTTGTTTTCCCAACTCTCAATATAGCAGAAGCCTGCAAACTTATCATCCTCCGTAAGGGCGATGATAGCCTTGCGCTCACGCATCTTCTGAGCCAGATACTCATGGGTGCGCGACGCAATGCCGGAACCGCGCTTCTTAGCCGATTCCGTTATTGTCTGAAGGATAGTGTCCACATACTTCTCGTGAGAAGCATCTGC
>JAZUHM010000516.1:0-3593 GCA_045641725.1 Bacteroidaceae bacterium
CCTCCCTAGGGGAGCAGACGACTCAAATGCGAGCTGAGTTGCTGGCTGACTACTAAAAAGTAAGTCCCAAGTCTGTAATGTCGACACAATGTCTTGAAGATTAATATGTTATGAAAGATTTGAAAATTTTTACCGGACAACAATAATTACGTTAAGCAAAAACCGTTACTTCACCCAGATTTTCTGGCCCTTGATGACATAGACGCCCTTGCCGAGCTTGTCGATGTCGCTGCGGGTGAGCTGGGTAGCGATTCTCACGCCAGAGACATTATACACATCTACCAACTCGTCTTCGTCGATCTCTGCGGTGATGTCCTCCACGCCGGTCATGTTGTAGTCGAGGTGGTTAGAGAACAGGGTGTTCTCGGTCTCGCCGCCATTGAGTTCAATAAAACAGCGTGAGGCGCGTATGCCGCTGGCCACATTGGTGGCGTCAACAAATGCCGCAGTGGCATTGTCCTTCACCAAGATACCATAGATGCCCTGGGCGCTGCCTGGCTCGGTGGCGCCGCCAAAGACCACGGTAGTACCGGTGTTGTCGGAGAACTCGAGTCTTACCTCGCCAGTGGTGACCTCAGCCTCTGTCTGGCGGATCTCACACACGCGGTTATCCTTGTTTGAATAAAGGATATAGGGGGTTCTGGCCTTGAGTCCGTCGGGCTTGACGTCCTTGAAGTTGAGTTTGGTGTTGGTGCCGTTGTTCTCTACGCCCACGAGGGTCTCGAGGCGGCAGTCGTCGCCAAAGATTTCGTTCACCTCGGCCTCTGTGAGGCTGATTGGCAGGCAGATGGTGTTCCAGCCCTTGTAGATGTAGCGGAAGATTGAGAGGTCAATGGTCTGGCCGTCGTAAACGGTCAAGTCTCTGGGATTGACGGTGTTGGTGATGACTCTCTGTGCCTGAACGGTGCCGCACATCACGATTGCGAGCACTGCTACTGCAATGGATTTAAGTGTAACGTGTTTCATATTGAGTTATTTTTATTATTTTTTCTTGGAAAAAGAATCTTTAGGGGCTTGGGCTCCGTAGGTCCTATAGCTAATTGACTCTCGCGGGCACGCCCTTGGCTACTGCGCCGGGAGGAATGCTGCGGGTCACTACTGCGCCGGCGGCTATCACGGCACCCTTGCCGATCTTTACTCCGGCCAGGATTACGGCATTAGGGCCTACCACCACATTGTCTTCGATATCGACAGCGCCCCGGGTATATATGTCGCGCTCCTGAGGCACGATGCGCAGCGCCTCGGCATTGGTCTTGCCGCGCTGATAGTCAACGATATACACATTGCGACCTATCTGCACATTGTTGCCGATGCGCACATCGCGAACTGCATCGATGCGCACATTCTCCTCTAGCAGGACATAGTCGCCTATGGTGATGCGCGGGGTATAGTTGCCGGTGCTTATGCACTCCAGGTGCATGCCGGGGCGGCAATGGAAGTCTGAACCGATAGAGATGTATTTATTGCCGTCGGTATAGACCGGGCCCTCGATCAGCGCATTCTTGCCCAGATGCTTGATGCGGTTGCGCAGCAGATAGCCGTTAAGCGAGTTCTTGAAGTTGGTATAGGCCTTCACCATCACCGTGTTGCACACCAGTATAGTGATGCCAGCGGCAATAATCTCTATCACCTTGCGCAGCACCTTGAAGATAGCGCCAAACACCCTGCCCCACAGCACCGGCGACACGCACTTGCGCAGCATGGCTCCTATAGGGCGCAGGCCGAGATACTGCTTGATGATCTTGCGGCTCACATTGCTATCTACGCCCTCAATCTTGCGGCGCAGCACATAGAGCGACATGATGGTAGGTAGCATGAAATCGCATATCTTCGAGCGGAGTTTCATCACCGTCACCGGCGACAGGGTATTGCCCCCCTCCACATCTTCGTAGTGGTCATAGACAGAGATCAGATTCTTCACATAAGTGCGCACTGGGTCGTCCACCTCAGCCGCATAGTTGATGCGGGCATTTTCAAACACCACCGGACTGAACACCACATTCTGCTTGGCAGCCAGCGCCACATGCAGAAACAGCGGCACGGCGGGAATGCCCGAACCTGCACTGAACTGGCGCGGATTGTAGCCGCGAATCAAATCGGTGCGGATAATATTGCGGCTCACCTCGATGATGCCGATGCCCTCGTGCTGCAAGAAATCGTCAGCGTCGATATACTGCACATAAGGCTTGCTGGCATTGGCACGCAAGGCCAGATAGACCAGACCCAGACCCGACTCGTTGTTCTCGAGCAGGTCGAGCAGTTCCTCAAAATAGCCTACCCTCACCACATTGCGGGCATCAAGCAGCCAGATATACTTGCTATGAGTGCGTATCGAACTGTTGAGCGCAAAGGTAAACGAGTTGTCGTGGCTCAGGTGCTCCGTGTTGCTGATATAGGTAAAGGGCACGACTCCCTCAAACGGTTTGACTGCGGTGGAAGTGCCGTCGGTAGAGTCGTTGTCGATTATGATAATCTCCACACGCTCCAGCACCTTGGGCTCCAGCAAAGCCAACCGCTGCAACTGCTCCTTGACCTGCATCACATTGTTGCGGGCCATGATGCAAAGCGTCAGCGTCTTGTCGAGGTTAAATGTTAGTTGAGATGGCATTTTATGTATCTGTTCTCTATTGTCAGTTCACGATTCTCTATGAACTATTTATCCTAATTTAAAATTTCCTTGCAAATATAAAGAATTTTCACAATAACTACAGCATTTATACCATTAAAAAATATAAATAATGTACATACGCGAGAAAAACCGCACCTTAAATCTCTTTTCAGGCACTATATGCTCATTGCCTTATCAAGACTTTTCTAACAAGAATTAGAGAATTATTTTTATTAGTGTCTGGTAAAACAAAAAAACTGTGATTGAGTCGTCTCCTCCCCTGTATTAGGGGAGGTGGCTCGAAGAGCCAGAGGGGTAGGACTTACCATAGTTAGTAACTTTGTATGGGGCTACCCCTCAGTCGCTACGCGACAGCTCCCCTAAAAGGGCAGCAGAGCGGCTCAAATGCGAGCTGAGTTGCTATCTAACGGCTCAAAAGTAAGCCCCGATTCTGTAATATCGACACAATTTCTTGAAGATTAATATGTTGTAAAAGATTTGTGAAGTTTTACCGAACACTAATAAATTATTTTACACCGTTAGCGCAAAGAATTATATTGAATTACATGAGAAACCGCAGTCGCGATTTCACTGCGGGTTGGGCTGGCACACATTGTTGATTGTGGCCATCGTAGCGTCCCGAGACGAGCACCAAAACACGCACAAATCACAACATTCTTCGCCCTCTCAAAAACGAAATGCGCGCTAATTTCTGTTCACAGCGCTGTGAACGTTTGTTCACACCGCTGTGAACGATTGTTCACAGCGCTATGAACGTTCGTTCACAGCGCTGTGAACAGAATTTATTGCGCACTTCGATTTTAAGAGAGCGCAGAAAAGTGAAATTAAATGGCGTTTTCCCACCCAGCAAACAAGCAACAGCACCGCCGCCAACCAAAAAAAAAACTATCGTCCGGTAACAACAAAATACTGTGATCGTGCCTTCTGCTCCTCTAGGGAGGGGGCTGTCGCGTAGCGACTGAGG
>JAZUHM010000517.1:0-6025 GCA_045641725.1 Bacteroidaceae bacterium
TACCGTATGATGCGGGACCTGCGGCCATGTTGTCGGGATGCAGGGTACGACCTGTACCACCACCGGATGCTACGGAGAAGTAGGGCTTGCCAGCGCGTGTGCGTTCCTTCTTGTATGTACCGGCTGTGGGATGCTGGAAACGGGTAGGATTGGTAGAGTTACCTGTGATGGATACGTCAACGTCTTCCTTCCACATGATGGCAACGCCTTCACGAACATCGTCAGCACCATAGCAGTTAACGGCTGCACGAGGACCATTGGAATAAGCGATACGCTTAACTTCTTTCAGCTCACCTGTGAAATAGTCGAACTGTGTCTGTACGTATGTGAAACCGTTGATACGGCTGATAATCATGGCTGCGTCCTTGCCAAGACCGTTCAGGATACAACGCAGGGGCTTGTCTGCTGGTCTTGATTTGTTTGCCATTTGAGCAATCTTGATGGCACCTTCTGCAGCTGCAAAAGACTCGTGGCCGGCCAGGAATGCAAAGCACTTCGTTTCGGGTGTCAGCAGACGAGCTGCCAATTCACCATGGCCAATACCAACCTTACGGTCGTCTGCAACTGAACCGGGGATACAGAAAGACTGGAGACCCTCGCCAATATAGTTGGCTGCTTCTACGGCATCCTTTGCTTTCTCCTTCAATGCAATGGCGGTACCTACAACGTAAGCCCATTTTGCATTCTCGAAACAGATCATCTGTGTCTCCTCGCAGGTCTTGTATGGATCCAGGCCAGCTGCTTCACAAATCTCGTTAGCCTCTTCAATAGAAGCGATACCGTGTGCGTTCAAACAAGCAAGAATCTGCTTGATACGACGGTCTTGTGACTCGAATTTTACTTCTCTAATCATATCTTGTTTCCTCCTTGTTTTTAATTAGTCCTTACGGGGATCGATTGACTTAACAGCACCGTCCTCTTCCTTGGTACGGCCGTAAGTACCGGTGACACTCTTCAGAGCCTCGTCAGCGGGTACGCCCTTCTTGATAGCGTCCATGAACTTGCCCATGTGAACGAACTCATAACCACAAGCCTGGTTATCAGCATCGAGATACATCTTGGTGATGTAGCCCTCGGTGAGCTGGAGGTAGCGAGTACCCTTAACCTTTGTGCCATAGAGAGTACCGGTCTGAGAGATAAGGCCCTTGCCAAGGTCCTCAAGGCCAGCACCAATTGCGAGACCGCCCTCTGAGAAACCAGACTGTGTACGACCGTAAACAATCTGGAGGAAGAGTTCGCGCATAGCAGTGTTGATTGCATCACAAACGAGGTCGGTGTTCAAAGCCTCGAGGATTGTCTTGCCAGGAAGAATCTCAGAAGCCATAGCTGCTGAGTGAGTCATACCAGAGCAACCGATTGTCTCTACGAGAGCCTCTTCGATTACGCCTTCCTTAACGTTAAGGGTGAGCTTACAAGCACCCTGCTGAGGTGCACACCATCCGATACCGTGGGTGAGGCCAGAGATATCCTTAATCTCTTTAGCCTGAATCCACTTACCCTCTTCAGGGATTGGAGCAGGTCCGTGGTTAGGACCCTTAGCAACGACACACATGTCGTTAATTTCCTTTGTGTAAATCATGTTATTTAAATAAGTTTGAAATATATAAAAGTCTATATAGAATTCCTAACTATCTGCAAATATAATATTTTCTTGCGTTAAATACCACAAAAAGAGTATAATTATTTAATAATAATGTGCAAAAGTCTCGAAATTATGAGAAAATTATAATTTCCACATAACAAAACAGGGCAAAAGTGCCACCACCCTACCCCCAGACGATTACACTGCCGGCATGAATAATCGGAGCCAAAAGCAAGCCTATTACATAAGTCAAAAGAACTGCTGCTGCCAGTGGCGTTGGATTTTCGATTGTTTTAGGCTTACACACACAACGAAAAAGCAAATAGACGCCCAAACCGACCATCACACCCCAAATAATTCCGACGGAAATATCGCCAAAATAATGAACGCCGAGATACATTCGCGACCAGCAGTTAAGCAGCGACCAAGAGACAAACAGGCATGTAAGCAACCGCTTTTTGAATATCATGCTGAGAAAAACAGCCACGCTCATCGTATTTGCAGCATGACTAGAGAAAAAGCCATATCTGCCACCGCGATAGCCATCTACCACATCGACCATATACATTATTTCCGGATCTCTCGCGGGGCGCCATCTTGCCACCAAAGGTTTGACAATTCCTGACGAGACAAAATCTGCCAGAAATATACACAGTCCTATGCCCAACGCGACAAACAAGAGTGTTTTCCAACCATAGTTCTTATAAATCATATACAAGACAAACAGGCCGAGCGGTATCCAGGTATAAGTGCTCGAAATAATCATCATTATGCTATCCATAACGAGAGAGCCGCTCCCATTTATGGCAAGAGTAATATCACGATCGAAGTCTAAAAGCATGGATGTCAATATAGATTCTTATTATACATTATTATATATTATAGCATGCGAGAGAGAGATTTGACAAATTCGTCATAACTTGTTTCAAGACGCGAGAGTTCATAAGGCTGAAGCCTTAGCGAATACTGGGCATTCAAAGACTCAATACCGAAATAGTCTCGCATCATGCTCACAAAGTTAAATGCCATAGGCGTGGAGCGACGCAGAATGTGAAGGAGGTAATTCTTCGTCACATCGGCCGGCGAGTCTAGCATTCTCAACAATTTAAAGATGGCGTAGTACCCCGGCTTAGACTCATCTGCCTGAATCAGATATTTTAGCTTCATATCAATATCCGACTCGCAGAAAGCATCGAGCACGCCTTCTATCTGCGCATGGGTTGTAAGCACTGGCAGCAGTTTCTTCAGAGTCTTTTGGCGGTCTAGGCTTGTTTCGAGCCCACGTGTGCTCAAGGCGAAAGCAACAAATCTTTTATTGTTAAAATCCAATGTCCCCATGGTGTATTTTACCACGGCAGCCTTCATAAATGTCATAAGATATGCCTTTGTGTCGCTAAGAGTTATCACATTAAAGCACTCCCAGAAATCGTCTGCAGCCAATTGGGGCAAAACGGAATCTGCCATGATATCTGACGCCGCACGAAATGCCGAGTTTGTAAGGCCTTCCAGATACGCCGCCATCTTATGCCAATCGCCTTCGTTGGCTAAGACTTGCAGATTTCTATTTACTATTGGATTAAAAGACATAAGTTATTGGCGGCACTCGAGCAATACAACGTTTTCTATATGCTGTGTGTGAGGGAACATGTCAACAGGCTGATAGGCAACCACTTTATATTGCTCATCCATCAGCTGGAGGTCACGAGCCTGAGTGGCAGGATTGCAGCTTACATATACCACACGATCGGCATTGGCACGGAGAATAGTACTTACCACATCTGCATGCATACCAGCACGAGGCGGGTCGGTAATTATCACGTCGGGATGGCCATGCTGAGCAATAAACTCGTCAGTCAGCACATCCTTCATATCACCGGCAAGGAAATATGTATTGCCAAGACTATTAAGCTCTGCATTGATTTTTGCATCTTCTATCGCTTCTGGCACATACTCTATACCAATAACATGCTTTGCCTTCTTGGCTACAAAATTGGCAATAGTGCCAGTACCGGTATATAGGTCATAAACGAGTTCTTCGCCAGTGAGGCCAGCAAAATTCCTCACGACCTTATAGAGCTCATAAGCCTGGTCATTATTAGTCTGATAGAAACTCTTGGGACCGACTTTAAAACGCAGGTCTTCCATCAATTCATACACATAACCCTGGCCTTTGAAGATATTGATATCCAAATCGCCGATAGTGTCGTTGCACTTGAGATTGTTCACCCACACTATTGTAGTGACCTCGGAAAATGTCTCAGAGATGTAGTTGAGTACAGCATCGGCCTGATTCTGCTCTTGCTCATCGGTAATGTAAAATTGCATGGTGAGCATAATCTCGCCGCTGTTGGAAGTCCTGAAAATCATGTCGCGCAGCACGCCCACCTGCTGACGAAGGTCAAAAAACGAGACGCCGTTGTCAATGGCAAACTGGCGCACACCATTGCGAATGCGGTTCTGAATATCGTCCATCAAAAAGCACTCGCTGATATCGAGAACCTTGTCAAAAGCGCCAGGGATATGGAAACCAACTGCATTTTTCTGGGTATACTCCATGTCCTTGCCTATCTCTTCTTCGGTCAACCAGCGCTTGTTGGAGAAGGAGAACTCCAGCTTATTGCGATAGCACGAAATTTCCTTGCTTCCCAATATCGGCATAACCTCGGGCAGTTCCACCTTGCCAATGCGGGTGAGGGTATCTACCACTTGCTTCTGCTTGTAGTACAGTTGCTGGTCGTAGCTCAGACACTGCCACTTGCAGCCGCCGCAGACTCCAAAGTGCTTGCACATTGGCTCAACTCTTTTGTCGCTGTATTTATGGAAGTTCACAGCCTTGCCTTCCATAAAACTGTGCTTCTTGCGTGTCACCTGAATATCCACCACATCGCCGGGAACAACAAATGGCACGAACACCACCATGTCGTTCACCCTGGCCAAGGCCTTGCCTTCAGCAGCAATGTCGGTTATCTCTATCTGCTCCAAGAGTGGGAGCGGTTTCTTGTTTCTACCCATCGTATTTTGAGTTTAATCTATTATTTTTAATTTTGCAAATTTCAGCAGCAAAGTCTTCTCTCCGCAATTCACAAATCTTATTGTCGCTTTAGGGCCAACCGCACTGTTTTGCAAATCCGTCACAGTGCCTCGGCCAAAAGTCGCGTGCTCTACATTAGCTCCAACCTGCAGTGTAGTTTGAGACATTTGTGCAGCGGCTGCGGGCTTCACCACCCTACGGAATCTTGCGTCGGGGAGCTGCGACGTCCTGCCAGCGGGTCTCTCGGCCGGCACACTGGTTCGCTGGCCATAGCGCCTTACTGACGGCACAGTACTTGCCGGCCTCTCGTTGAAATCAATATAATCGCCAAACCTGCTGCTCGACGTATTTCTGTGGGCACTACTCTCCTGATATATATACTTTGGATCGATGTCGCTGAGGAATTCGCTCGGATCGAGAAAGTCTGTCTTGCCAAAACGGAAACGGCATTTGGCATTAGAGAGATAGCAACGCTTCTTGGCACGAGTGATTGCAACAAAAAACAAGCGGCGCTCCTCTTCCAACTCCTTGGGACTGACACTCATCACGCTCGGAAAAAGGTCTTGCTCCATACCTGTCACAAACACCACGTCAAACTCCAAGCCCTTGGCTATGTGGATAGTCATCATCCTCACAGCATCGCCGTCGTCGTTCTGCATATCGGTATCGGTAAGCAGCGAAACCTCGTTCAGATACTCCACAATACCAACGGCAAAGGGCTCTCCCTCTTCCTTCTTGGTCTGCACGAATATCGCCATGCCGTTAAGCAGGGAATTATAGTTGTCAACCACATTGCGACCCTCCGAAGTCATATCGGCCTGAGCCAGCGCATACATGCCAGTCTCTTTCAGCACCTTGTGACCAAGTTCATGGGCATCAGAACCATCAGCAGCAGTCCTGAAACCCTTGATAAGCTCAGCAAACGCCGCCAGCTTTCCCTGAGTGCCTTTATTAACATTAAGATTATACAGCTCGGGCTGCTGAATCACATTCCAAGCCGTAGTGTTCTGCTCCTTGGCGCAGGCAAACACCTTACCCACCGTTGTATCGCCAATGCCTCGGGTCGGGAAATTTATCACCCTGCGCAAGGCCTCGCTGTCGTTGGGATTCACTATCAGTCGCAGGTAGGCCATCACATCCTTCGTCTCCTTGCGGTCGTAAAACGAGTTGCTGCCATACACAATATAAGGAATGCGTTTCTTGCGCATCTCCTCCTCCAGGATACGGCTCTGGCCGTTGGTGCGATACAATATCGCCATTTCGGAATACCTCACGCCCTGCTCATGCAGTCGCGCAATGCGGTTGCACACCATAGCGCCCTCCTCCACATCGCTCGCCACCTCATTAAGATACAAAGGGTCGCCAACCTCATTCTCCGAATAAATCCGCTTGTCAATCTGTCGTTTGTTCTT
>JAZUHM010000518.1:0-6913 GCA_045641725.1 Bacteroidaceae bacterium
AATGTTTGGCGAGGCCGCCTTCGGAGCTCTCTTTATATACCGAGGGCAGGTCGTGGCCGGTTTGTTTCATCACGGCTACAACCTTGTCGAAGCTCACGGTGTGGCGGCCGTCGGTGAGGGCCGAGTAGAGGCAGGCGTCCATGGCGCGCACTGCGGCATAGGCATTGCGCTCGATGCAAGGTATCTGCACCAGTCCGCACACAGGATCGCAGGTCATGCCCAAGTGGTGCTCAAGTCCCATTTCGGCGGCATATTCTATCTGCGCTATCGAGCCTCCAAACAACTGATTGGCAGCGGCTGAGGCCATGGCGCAAGCTACGCCCACTTCACCCTGGCAACCCACCTCGGCGCCCGAGATAGAGGCGTTTTCTTTCACCACATTGCCAAACAAACCTGCTGTGGCGAGGGCGCGATGTATCTGTAAGTCAGAGAAATGGTGGCGCTCCTGAATCTGGTAGAGCACTGCTGGCAACACACCGCACGAGCCGCAGGTCGGAGCGGTCACAATGCGTCCGCCCGAGGCATTTTCTTCTGCCACGGCCAGCGCATAGGCAAAGGTCACACCTTTGCTCTGCAGCGAGGGCTGATAGCTATTGGCCTTGACATAGAATTTGGCTGCCTTGCGCTTGAGATGCAGCACTCCCGGCAGCACTTCTTCTTCGGTCAGGCCTCGCTGTATGGCCTCGCGCATAGCCTGCCACACCTCGCCCAGATAATCCCAGAAATCGGGTGCTTCGCGCTCTCTCACATACTCCCAGAAGTTCATGCCCTGACGGTCGCAGTATTCCTGTATGTCGTCGATATTGGTGAGGTTGTAGATATTGTCAGCCTCAGAGTCGAGGTATCTGTGAATGTCTTCCTTGAGAGCACCGCCGCCCACACTATAGGCAGTCCATTCGTCGCGCACAGTGCCATCGGGAGCAAGAGCCTCGAGCTTGATGGCATTAGGGTGTCGTGGCAAGAATGTCTTGGGCTGCCAGACGATATCGAGATGCTTATTGGCCTGCTCAAAAATACTTTCTACCGCCACGTCAGTAAAATGGCCCTTGCCTGTGGCGGCGAGACTGCCATAGAGCGTGGCGCGAAAGTGATCGCAGTCAGTATTGTGTGATAAAAAGATTTCTGCTGCCCACGATGGGCCCATGGTGTGGCTCGAGCTGGGACCGTAGCCAATGCGGAATAGTTCTCGGATGCTTTTCATTTGGTGAGGTTTTTTTGAGGGTTATAAAAATGATTTGAGGACTAAAATGTTAGTTTGTGATGCAAAGATAATCAAAAATTACGCGAGCAATTGCGTCTATGTGTGAAAAAAATGTGATTTGTCTGTTGTGAGTCAGTAAAGTTTCTATTTGGTTTGAAAAGTTTTTGTTAACTTTGTGCACCATTTCAAAAGATATTCTCATGAAAATCATACATACAGCAGACTGGCACTTGGGCGACAACTTTCATGGTTTCGACCGCATTGCCGAGCATCATCATTTCCTCAACTGGCTGCAGCAGCTCATTGCCGACGAGCAACCCGACGCCTTGCTTGTGGCTGGCGACATTTTTGACAATGCAAATCCCTCTGCCCAGGCCGAGGAAATGCTTTATAACTTTTTGGCCCAAGTAACCCGCAATCACCCCAATCTCAAGGTGATTCTCACCGCGGGCAACCACGACTCGGGCCGACGCCTGCAGGCTCCTGCCGAACTGCTTCGCAACTTTGGCGTAGAGGTGAGGGGCGTCGTGCAGCAAGATCAAAAGAGTCTGCCCATACTCGACGATCTTATCATACCCGTCTGCTCGGCCAACAATCCTGACGACAAGGCCGTGATACTGGCTGTGCCATATCTGCGCTCTGGCGACTATGAGCCCAAAGGCAGTCTCACCCAGAGTGTGCGCGAGTTTTTTGGTCAGCTCGCCAAGATGGCACGCAAGGAACATGGCAAGGAAGTGCCACTCGTATTGATGGCCCACCTGTATGCCGCAGGCTCAGAAATTGCAACCAATGAGCACTCCGAGCGACTTGTGGTAGGAGGCGAAGACTGCATCGACGTCAAAGGCCTCGACCATGAGGTTGCCTATGTGGCTTTGGGTCACATACACAAGGCCCAGCAGGTGGGCGGCGACGAGAGCATGGCCTTCTATGCGGGCAGTCCGGTGCCAATGAGTTTTGCTGAGAAAAATTACACCCACAGTGTCAACAAGGTAATACTCGGAGTCTCTGGCGGCATCATGCTCGACCAGATAGAATACACTCCGCTCCGCCGCCTGCAGTCTATACCCGCCAATGGCGCCGCACCGCTCGACCAGGTGCTCCAGCAGATCAAAGACCTGCCCAAGGCGAGCAAACTCGATTCCGACGAATGGCCCTATCTGGAGATTCAGCTCAAGGAGGATCATCCCGACGCCACTGTGCAGAGCCAGATACTCGGCGCGCTGCAGGACAAGGCCGCGCGCCTCTGCCGCATTGTCAGAGTAAACACTACCGACAAGAAGACCGACAAAAAGCGCAAGATGCAGTCGCTCGACCAGCTGCGCAATATCAGTCCGCTCGATATTGCCCACGATGCCTATCTGCAGCGCACAGGCAAGGAACTGAGCGACCAGCTGATGGATAGATTCAAAAAAGCGGAAAAGAAAGCCAAGCAAATCTTAACCAACAACCCCGACAACAAATAACCGCATCTCAGTCAAATGAAAATAGATAAAATCACAATCTGCAACCTTACTTCGATAGAGGGAGAGCAGACCATTGACTTCACTCAAGAGCCATTGAAATCGGCAGGCCTCTTTGCCATCACAGGCCACACCGGCGCTGGCAAAAGCACCATACTCGATGCTATCTGCCTGGCGCTCTATAACGAGGCCCCACGCCTTGGCAACCGCGAAAACTTGGGCAAAGCTGCCGACGACAATGCCCCCAATATCTACAACACCTGCAACATGCTTCGCCGTGGCGCCACCCAGGGATACAGCCACGTCACATTTTCGCTCAACGACGGCTCGCAGTATATGGCCAAGTGGACCACAGGCCTCACCCGCAACAATACTTTCAAACCCCTACAGCGCGAACTGGTGCAGCTCAAGCCGCGCCATACCACCATTGCCGACCGCAACAGCGAGGTGCAGAACCAGCTCAAGCAAATCCTTAAATTAGACTACAACCAGTTTACCCGCACCGTAATCCTGGCCCAAAACAGTTTCACCAACTTCCTCTCGGCCAAGCGAGGCGACAAATCCCAATTGCTCGAAAAGATCACCGGCACCGAAATCTACGCCGAAATCTCCCGCCAGATATTCCTCGAGACCAAAGAGGCCGAAAAAGACTATGCCGGAGCCCGCCAGCACATGGAGGGCATCAGCCAGGGCCTGCTTGCAGACGAAGACCTGCAGAGAGCCCACGAAGACCTCAACCTGCACCGCGGCATGCAGACTAAGTTCAACAACGAGCAGACCCGAGTGCGCAAGCAACTCGAATGGTATGATGAACACGACAAGGCCATGGCCGAGCTCGAAGACAAAAAAGCAAAGCTCTTCAAGGCCCAGCAGGCTTTCAACGCCATGTATGACCAGCAGCGCGAATTAGAGCGCTACGACCGCTTGCAGCCATTCGCCCCTACCTATCTTAATATATGCAGCAGCGAGACTGACATCAACAAACTCAAAAACCAAATCTCATCCAAGGAACTCTTTGCGAGAGATCTGAAGGCCGATAGCGAGAGCGCACAGCAAAAACACAAGGATGCCCAAAGCCGCCTCCTCACTGCGCAGCAGACCCTCAAAAGCCGCGAGGCAGACATCAGGGCCGGCATCAAGATCGGCGGACAACTGGCCACAGCCAAGGAGAACCTCAAAATCACTCGCGAGGACCTGCAGCGCCACGACGACGACATCACCCAGCGCCGCGACAACTACTCCAGCAAGGAGACCGAGCACAACGACTGTACCAAGCGCCTTGCCAGCGTAGAGCACACCCGCCAGCAAATGGTGCAGCACAAGATTATGATCGACCAGATTGAGCTGGTGCGCAGTCGCCTGCAGCAAATGAATGAGATGCGCCAGAATATTGAGTCCACCGAGTCAGCTTTGGCCGACAGCAATCGTGTGCTCGCTCATTGCAAGCATCAATTGCAGGAACTCAAATCCGAAGGCCAAAACCTCCAGGCCACCATCACACGCCTCCAGGCCGAATTGCTCATCCACGAACAAGCCAACAAAGGCCTCAGCTCAAGCGAAATACAGGCGCGACTCAACAAGCTGATGAGTCTGGACATGCGCTCTGGCAATGCGATTGTGCTCTGGGACCGCATCGACTATCTCTTTGACAATATCAGCAACAAAACCGACGAGCTCCGACGCCGCAAAACTCTCAACGCACAAAAAGAAAAAGAGATCGCAAAACTCACAGCCACCATCGAGGTGCTGGCCGACAACTACGAGCGCATACACAGCAACTACACCCTGAGCCAGAGCGAAGACTTTGTCAAGAAACGCCAGGAGCTCAAGGAAGGCACGGCATGCCCACTGTGCGGCTCTACCCACCACCCCTTCCATTCCGACTCCGAACAGCAGCTCGACCAGCTGCTCGATAACATCAAGGAGCAGCACGAACAGGCCACACAAGAGCTGGCCACGGCTCGCAAAAACCTGACCGAACTGCAGAAAATCTTCAACGACGAACAGGGACGCCTCGAGGTGGAGGAAAAGATGCTGCAACAGAAAATCAAGGAGCAGAGCGATAATATCAGCCTCTGGCAGCAATATGCAGACCTCGACGACAGCTTCAGACAGTGCGATGAAAACGTAAACCGCTACAACCGCAAGGTGATGCTGCAGCAGATAAAGGAATCGGCCAGCACCGAACTCAAGGCCACGCAGCAGTTGCTCATAGACTTCAACAGGCATCAGGACGAAATCAACCGCATAAACTCTGAGATCCAGACGACCCAGCAGGAGATGACCGTCAAGCAGCGCCAGCATTCTCAGGTTGAAGCCGAATGCAATGTGGCAGAAAACAAGATTGCGGACTACCAGAGAACAATAGAAGACAGCAAAATGAAGCTCGACGAGAGCTCCAAGCGAATAGAGCCCTACATGACCATCAGCGATTGGAAAGAGCGCTGCAAGACGTCCTACGAAGCCTTTGACCGCGAGCTTTCGGCCATCAAGACCAAGTGGACAGAATGCAACGAGGCGCTCCAGGACGAAAAAATGCTGCAATACAAGTTGGACCAGGAGCTCCGTGCGCTACAGAAAAACATTGACGACCTCAATGTGTCGCGCCAGACAACATACGCCAAGCTTAATGTCTTTGAGCAGCAGATAGCTAACCTCGAGGAAAACCTGCGCACAATGTTTGGCAGCAGCACGGTGGAGGAAGAGAGCGCACGCCTCAACAAAATGGTGGAGGTTGCCACCAACGAGACTCAGCAGGCGCTCGATCTGCTCAACACCGCACAGCAGAAATACAAGGGCGTGGCGGGCGAAATACAAAGTCTGCAAGACCAATGCAAGGCCAAGGAGCAGGAATATCAGGAATTGCGCACAAAGCTCGACATCGATATCTCACGATTCAACCAGGGCGAGGATTCTACGCTGCAGTATTTCGAACTGAGCAAGTATTTCTCCAATCCGCAGGAGTGGAGCAACATACGCCAGCAGATAGATTCCCTCAAGGAACAGCTCAATGCCATCTCATTCAAGGTAGAAGCCGCCAACAACACCGTGATGGCCCTCGACCAATCCCAGTACAGGCCGTCAGACTCCGACCCCGACGACAGCAAAAACGCACTCCTGGCCAAGCAGGAGGCACTGGTCAAGCAGATAGAAGAAAACCAGCAGATCCTGCACAACCTTGTATATAACATCAAGACCCACACCGACTGCGTGGCCAACATAGCAGCATTCAAGCCCACACTTGCCAACGCCAAAGACAACTATGCCAACTGGTGCAAGCTCAACGACGGGCTCGGAAGCGCCGACGGCAAGACTTTCCGCGAGATTGCACAGTGCTATACCTTCGAATTCCTGGTAGATTTTGCCAATCAGCAGCTGGCCGACCTCACCTCGCGCTATCAGCTCCGCACACATCCCGGCACATTGCAGCTCGAGGTAATCGACCGCCACATGCTCGACCAGGTGAGAGCCGTCAATTCACTCTCGGGCGGCGAGTCGTTTATCATCAGCCTCGGCCTGGCACTGGGCCTCTCGTCGCTCTCGAGCAACAATCTCGAGATAGGCAGCCTGTTTATCGACGAGGGCTTCGGCAACCTCGACAATGCCAACCTCAACCTCGTGATCGACGCACTGAGCAACCTGCAGAACACACAGCGCCGCAAGGTGGGAGTAATCAGCCACACCGAGCAGATACAGTCGCGCATCTCGCCCAAGATACAGCTCGAGTCGCAGCCCGGCGGCCGCAGCATCATCACCGTCAAAGGCTAACTAACCCAAAATACCGAGCATGCTAAGTCTCAAATACCGCATACAGCGCTCCCTGGTTTGGACACGCCGCTTCTTTCACCTCGGTGGCAACGGCGTACATTCGCCCTTTGCCTACACATTCATATGCGAAGTGATCGAAAACACCACGCCCTACTATGCCTACAGCGACCTGCGCGCCGACCTCAAGCCCCTCTCGCTCAGGCAGCACAAGCATGCCAAACTCCTCTTTCGACTCGCCAACTGGAGTCAGGCCCAGACCACATGGCTGCCCGCCACCATGCAGCAATACGCCCCGCTCATAGCCCGCGGATGCACACGCAGCACCATCCACATCTATGCCGACGCCAGCGAACTCGCCCCGATAGCAGCAGCCCCCGGCGCATCACAATTTATCATAGCCGACCTCACAACGCTGCCGCACGAACTGGCCCAAGCCACCCTGCCCGAAAAGTCAGTCATAGCCCTCTTCGGCATACGCCCCAAT
>JAZUHM010000519.1:0-1744 GCA_045641725.1 Bacteroidaceae bacterium
ATAATAAATAAGGTAATGGGCAAAAAGACTCTCATGCTCTACCTTGCGTCTATCATCTTGATGGCTATAGCATGGGGCCATGTGGTGGACTATGTGCTGCCCGTAGAGTGGTTTCAGAATGCGGTGATGCATACCGTCTGCTGTCACGAGGAGAGCACTTCATGGTTTAAGATTGCATGCAGCATCGTGCTCGGCGGTCTGTTAATCTACGCCCTGATTATCAGCAAATGGCTGCGCCGACAAAAGAATTGCGCCACAGCAAAGCCTTCTGGCATAAAAACATACAGTATAGAGGGAATGAATTGCAACCACTGCCGTGCCACAGCAGAAAAAGCCATCCAGGGAGTGGCAGGTGTAACATCTGCCAGCGTGAGTCTTGAGCACGAGGAGGCATATGTTGAGGGCGACGCCACGCCAGAAGATATATGCCAAGCTGTTGAAGCCGTGGGATTCAGATGCCACTGCAAATAAACATACGATTGAAAAATAATATACTAAGATGAGAATACAAACTATACACAGACATTTGTTTGCACTGCTCTACACAATAATAATCGGTGCGGCAATACTCTCTTGCGACAACGCAAGCACACACCATCACGACGAAGATGAACATGCCGAAGAAGAGCACCACCACTCAGGAGAAGACATAAAACTCGAGCCTGCCAAGGCAAAAGCCGCAGGCGTAGAAGTGAACAGCATCGAGCGCGGCATCTTTCACGATGTGATCAAGGTGAGCGGCAGTCTGGTAGCTGCCTCATGCGACGAATCGACCATTGTGGCCACCGTGAGCGGCATCGTGAGTCACGCCCAGCACATAAGCGAAGGCATGTCAATACAGCAAGGCACAATAATCTACCATATCAGTTCAGACAAACTGCAAGACGGCGACCAGGCCCAACGAGCGCGCATCAACTACCTCGCTGCCAAGCGCGAATATGAGCGTGCCCAGCCTCTGGTAAAAGAAAAGATTATCACAGAAAAGGAATTCAACACCATCCGCACCGAATACGAAAACGCCCTCGTCGCCTATGACGCCATCGGCAAAAACACTACGGCAAAGGGTGTCAGTGTCAAGTCACCAATCACAGGCTACATGAAGGAGTGTCTGGTTAAGGACGGCGACTATGTAGAGGTTGGCACACCGCTGATGGTAGTTACCAAGAATCAGCACCTCTACTTAAGAGCCGAAGTGCCGGTACGCTACTACTCTTCACTTAGCAGCATCAAATCTGCGAAGTTCCGCACACAGTATAGCGATGAGATAATCGACCTCGCCAGCGTGGGAGGCCAACTGATGTCGTCGGGCAAATCTGCCGAAAGTACATCGTCGTATATTCCTGTCACATTCCAGCTCGATAATCCCGGCAACATTGTGCCAGGCTCCTATGCAGAGATATTCCTCATCACAGGCCAAAGAGACAGTGTACTCAGTGTGCCGACCACTGCGCTCACCGAAGAAGAGGGAGTCTATTACGTATATCTGCAGGAAGACGCAGAAACCTACCACAAGCAAGAGGTTACACTCGGTGCCTCTGACGGCGAATTTACAGAAGTATTGAGCGGTCTGCAAGGTGGAGAGAAAGTTGTGACCAAAGGAGCTATCAACGTAAAACTCGCTGCGGCCGGCAATGCCATACCCGAGCACAACCACAATCACTAAGCCATGCTGAATCGCATCATAAAATTCTCGCTCAACAATCGACTGCTCGTGCTGCTTGTGGCTGTGCTGCTGACGGCCGCA
>JAZUHM010000520.1:0-8654 GCA_045641725.1 Bacteroidaceae bacterium
AACCAGCGCTCGTGCTGCTCTATGCGCCAGCGGTTGTCGCCGCCTTTGTTTGACCATGTTTCCCAGTCGATGCTGTCGCAGCAGATTAGGCGTATCTTGCCGCTCTCAATCCATGGCGAGAGGGTGGCGACCATCTGGTATGCCTCCCAATCGTAGAATCTGCCGTCTTGTGAGGGAATGGCGAGCACTGAGTGCTGTCCTTCGCCATATTCTTTCCACTCCATGTCGCGGCAGAGGGAGTGGCTCCATTCTTTGTGGTAGTATGTGTTCATCGGTTTATTTTCTAAGGCAAACGTAATCGAGGAATTCGTCCATTTCTTCGCGTGTGCGGAAACGGGCTATGTATGTCTGGTCGCCCATGGCTGGTGCCATGACGGCGGGTATGCGCTCCCACATCTTGAGGGCGCCGGCGTATTTCTGCATCACGTCGTCGTGTGAATATACGTACTCCACATTGTCGCGGCGACCAGCGAAAACGCAGAAATAGTCGTCGTGTGGATCGGGCAGGTGGCGCTCGTCGTAGGCAATCATCTCGGCCCAGACTTTATACACGTCGATTTCGTGGGCGTAGTTGATCATGTCGGGGGTGAATCCGCCGCCTGGGCGCATGTTGACCTCCAGCGCCACAAAGTCGCCCTTGTTGCCGAGGCCCTTGTGGGCGCGGTCGAGGCGGAAGAACTCGAGGTGTACCATGCGGCTCTTCACGCCGAAGGCCTTGACCGTCTGGCGGCCCCAGAATCGCAGGTTCTCATTGATTTCCTTCTCTACGAAATAGGTGGAATCGAGATTGTTGTTGACGATGTCGGCAATGCTTGGCGGGCATACGCACATTGACTCGAGCACTGGCTCGCTCTTGCTGTTGATGATGGCATCGTAGGTGCAGATGTCGCCTGTCACAAACTCCTCAATCACAAAGTCGGCATAGTCGCTGCGCTTGAAGAAGGCCTGGAGCTCGTCGGCGTTGTTGATTTTGTATGAGTCGCTGGCTCCCACGCCCACGTCGGGCTTTACAAAGAGTGGGAATCCGGCCTCGTCGGCAAATTTGGTGGCAGCCTTGAGACCTTTGTCGCCGCGTATCTGGCGAGCGGTGCGGATGCCGCCCTTGGCGTAGAATTTCTTCATCTCAGATTTCTCCTTGATGTTCATGATCTTGTCGGTCTTGAGGCCGGTGCATACGTTGAAATCGGTGCGGAGGCGTGCGTCTTGTTCGAGCCAGTATTCATTGTTTGACTCAATCCAGTCGATCTTGCCATATTTGTGTGCAAAGAATGCCACGGCGCGATACATTTGGTCGTAGTCCTCCATGCTGCTTACCTTATAATATTCTTTAAGGGAGTTTTTGAGTTCCTGCGAGAGCTCCTCGTAGGGAGTGTCGCCGATACCGAATACGTTGACGCCGTTGTTCTTGAGGGCGTCACACCACTGCCAGTAGTTCTTGGGGAAGGCCGGTGAAATGAAGATAAAATTCATGGTAATAATGTTTTATGTGTTTTTCTGGCTGCAAAATTAACAAAAATGCTGCAAATACCCTCTAAAACCGTCGCAAACTACGCGGCCAAAAAGGTCAATATGCCCGTAGCCGTGACTTTTGGGTGGACAAAAACGGCGTTTTGTTTTGTGCAGAGTGCAAAAGTTGGTGTTTCTATAGCCTTATTTACTGCAATTTATTAGTGTCCGGTAAAACAAATGATTGTGATTGAGTCGTCTCCTCCCCTGGGAGGGGAGGTGGCTCGAAGAGCCAGAGGGGTACGGAGGTCCAACAAGTACAAATAACTGAATAGCAACAAATTATACTATCGACCCCTCAGTCGCTACGCGACAGCTCCCCTCCCTAGGGGACCAGACGACTCAAATGCGAGCTGAGTTGCTGGCTGACTACTAAAAAGTAAGTCTAAAGTCTGTAATGTCGACACAATGTCTTGAAGATTAATATGTTATGAAAGATATGAAAATTTTTACCGGACAACAATAACTGCAATTCTTGCAGCGGCAGAATTGATTTTTGGGCCTTGTAAAACAGCGAAATTGCGCCTTGAAAAAACGGAAGTGCGCAATAAATTCCGTTCACAGCGCTGTGAACAAACGTTCACACCGCTGTGAACAATCGTTCATAGCGCTGTGAACAATCGTTCACAGCGCTGTGAACTAAAATTAGCACGAAGCGCGTGGTTTTTAGAGCGCAGAAAAATCATTTTTCAAGGCTGTAAAAGCAGGTTGCCATGCATGGAGGCGGCAGAGTGGCGGGTTTTGCGCGTGGCAGGGCCGGATTTGCTGGCGGAGGTGCGTTTTGCTGCGTAATTTTGCAAAAAGATGTTCGGTTTTTGTGTGTATGTGAAAAAATATTGCTAAATTTGCACTCCAAATTTGCGTGCGCACGAATATATGCGTACGTGCAACCATAGATTAATAACAATTTTACAGATAATCAGATGAATATTAAATTCGACAAGACAGAAGATGCTACAGCTGCCAAGCTGACTCTCAGCATTGAGAAGGCAGACTATCAGGACAAGGTGACAGCGTCACTTAAGAAATTGAAGCAGAAGGCTCAGATGCCAGGTTTCCGCAAGGGTATGGTGCCAATGAGCCTCGTACAGAAGATGTATGGCACAGAGGTTAAGGCTGATGAGATTCAGAAGCTCATTGCTGACAACGTAAATGCTTATATCAGCGACGAAAAGCTTCGCGTGCTCGGCGAGCCAATGCTTGCTGACGACAATGAACCAGCCGATATCGAAGGCAAGGAAGATTTTGAATTTAAGTTTGACGTGGTGCTCGCACCTGAGGTAAGCGTAAAGCTCGACGGCCGCACCACAGTTGACTACTATAACATCGAGGTTGACGACGCAGCAGTGCAGCAGCAGATTGATGGTTTCCGCCGTCAGAATGGCCAGCACATCAGCGCAGAGACCTTTAGCGAGGAAGACCTCGTTAAGGGTACTATGACTGAGAAGGATGGCGACATCGTAATCGAAGAGGCCACCCTCATGCCACGCTTCTTTGTGGCAGACGAGCAGAAGGCCCTCTTTGCCGATGCCAAGAAGGACGGCGATGTTGTGTTCAACCCATCTAAGGCCTACGAAGGCCGCGACGCAGAACTCGCATCACTCCTCAAGCTCGACAAGGAAGAGGCTGTTAAGCACACAGGCGACTTCACCTTCCACGTAACCGAAATCAACCACTTTGAACTCGGCGAAGTAAACGAAGACCTCATGAAGGCAGTTTACCCAGACGGCTCTGTCAAGACCGAAGAGGAGTTCAAGGCTCGCGTAAAGGCTGACGTACAGGCACAGTATGCACAGGATTCTGACTACAAGTTCATGATCGACCTCAAGCAGGTGGCTCTCAAGAAGGCTGGCGAGGTTAAGCTGGCTGACGACCTCCTCAAGAAGATGGTGCTCATGAATGCCAAGAACGCAGAAAACGCTAAGCAGATGGAAGAGCACATTGGCGAATACATCGACGACCTCCGCTGGAGCCTCGTTCGCACAGAACTCACCAAGAGCCTCGAGGTAAAGGTTGACGACGCCGCACTTCTTGACGCTTCGAAGCGCCTCATCAAGATTCAGATGGCCCAATACGGCATTATGAACTTCCCAGAGGAACAGCTCGAGCAGTTTGCCAAGGAGCGCCTCGCTGACGAAAAACAGCGCGACCATATCATCAACACCGCCATCGACAATGCCCTCGTAGAGGCCGCTAAGAAGGTGGTTAAGCTCAAGGAACAGACCGTTTCTATCGCCGACTTCAACAAGATGTTTGAATAATCTTGCAATACACACACCCTAAGGCCGGCTTGCTATGGAGTAGGCCGGCCTTATACATTATTTTATATATATATAAAGGCGGCGCCCGACAGAATAAACGCCACGCTTTGTTAGCAAAAGGCACTGCTGGAATGGCAAAAGGCCCTGCTTTGTTAGCAAAAGGCATTGCTGGAATGGCTAAAGGCCACGCTTTGTGAGCAAAAGGCCCTGCTGGAATGGCTAAAGGCTATGCTCTTTTAAATAAAGGCCACCCTCTTTAACTAAAGGCACCGCTCAAAACCAATAATCGAATAACCCCAATAAAAACTTGCAATATGTTTAAGACAGATTTTGAAAAATTCGCCACAGGACACCTTGGCATGAATTCTCTTGCGCTCAACGATGTTATTAAGAGCCAGAGCCAATACCTTAATCCCTACATCCTCGAGGAACGCCAGCTCAACGTCACACAGATGGACGTGTTCAGCCGCCTTATGATGGACCGTATTATCTTTCTCGGCACACAGATTGACGACTACACCGCCAACACTCTCCAGGCGCAGCTGCTTTACCTCGATTCCGTCGATCCCGACAAGGATATCTCCATTTATATCAACAGCCCTGGCGGTTCGGTGAGCGCTGGTCTCGGCATCTACGACACTATGCAGTTCATTAATAGCGACGTAGCCACAATCTGTACAGGTATGGCCGCATCTATGGCCGCTGTGCTGCTGGTTGCTGGCCAGGAAGGCAAGCGCACCAGTCTGCCTCACAGCCGCGTGATGATTCATCAGCCACTCGGCGGCGTTCAGGGCCAGGCTTCTGACATTGAAATCACAGCCCGTGAAATCCAGAAGCTCAAAAAGGAACTTACACAGATTATCGCTGACCACGCCCACAAGGATTTTGAAACAGTGCTCGCTGACTCTGACCGCGACCACTGGATGACCGCGCAGGAAGCCCTTGATTACGGCATGGTTGACCGCATTCTCCAAAGAAAAAAGTAAGATATGGCAGGTAGAAAAAGCAGAAATTATTGCTCATTTTGCGGCCGCCCTGAGAATGAAGTGCCAATTTTGCTCACAGGTCTCAATGGCTATATTTGCAGCGACTGTGTGAAGCAGGCAACTGAGATCGTTGCAGCCCATGAAAGGCAGAATGCTGGCAAAGACAAGAAGTTTAATAGCGACTTCAAGAGCGTACCCAAGCCAATGGAGATCAAAGCATTTCTTGACGAGTACGTAATCGGCCAGGACGATGCCAAAAAGACCCTCGCCGTCGCAGTATATAACCATTACAAGAGGCTGGGGCAGGGCAAGGCGGCAGAAAACAGCGATGTTGAGATAGAAAAAAGCAATATCATCATGGCCGGCTCAACTGGTACCGGCAAGACATTGCTGGCACGCTCCATTGCCCGATTGATAAACGTGCCCTTCACCATTGTTGACGCCACCGTGTTTACTGAGGCCGGATATGTGGGCGAAGATATAGAGAGTATTCTCACCCGACTGCTGCAGGCTGCCGATTACGACGTTGAGGCTGCCGAGTGCGGCATTGTCTTTATAGACGAGATCGACAAGATTGCACGCAAGAGCGACAATCCTTCGATTACTCGCGACGTTAGCGGCGAGGGAGTGCAGCAGGGATTGCTCAAGTTGCTGGAGGGCTCGGTTGTGAACGTGCCACCTAAGGGCGGACGCAAGCATCCTGACCAGGAATACATCCATGTCGATACCAAGAACATCCTCTTTGTCTGTGGCGGCGCATTCGACGGCATTGAGCGCAAGATTGCCCAGCGTATGAACACCCATGTGGTGGGCTACAACTCTGTGCAGAATACTATGCAGATTGATAAAAATAATCTGATGAAGTATATCGTGCCGCAGGACCTCAAGTCGTTTGGTCTTATCCCAGAGATTATCGGCCGTCTGCCAGTGCTGACATATCTCAACCCGCTCGACAAGGCTGCGCTCCGCAAAATCTTGACTGAGCCCAAGAATTCTATCGTCAAGCAGTACATTAAGATGATGGAGCTCGACGGCATAAGAATGGACATCGACGAGGCCGTTTATGACTTCGTGGTTGACAAGGCTGAGGAGTACAAACTCGGCGCCCGTGGCCTGCGTTCTATCGTGGAGGGCATCCTCAGAGAGGCGCTTTTCGAACTTCCTTCAAGCAAGAAGCGCACTTTCCATCTTACTCTCGACTATGCTAAAGAGCATTTCGAGGATAATGCCTCGTTGGTGGGCTAAGCGCAAATTAAATATGCTTTAGCCGCAAAAAGTTCGGATAAGTCGCGAAATAATTACGTAATAATATTGTCAGAAAGTGAAGTGTCGGTCTGCCGGCGCTTCACTTCTTTTTTTAACGCCAAAATTGCGCCAATTTAGGTCGATTGCTCTCAAATTTTGACCGCGGCGCACTTTTTTTAAGTTTTTTTCGCAAGAAATATCTTTTTTCTCTTAAAAATTTGTTTGGTTTGAAAATGTTGTTATAACTTTGTTTGTGAATCAATATAAGAATTCAATAATTTTGAAACCGACAGATTAAACCGTTTGTATGAGAGCGAAGAAAGGTATCTACGACTATTTGAAGCATTATTTCGGCTTCGACAAGTTTAAGGGTGACCAGGAAAAGGTCATCCAGAACGTGCTTGATGGCCACGACACCTTTGTGCTGATGCCTACGGGCGGCGGCAAATCACTCTGCTACCAACTGCCGGCTTTGATGATGGACGGAACAGCCATTATCGTGTCGCCGCTGATTTCGCTGATGAAAAACCAGGTGGATGCGCTGCGAACTCTGGCTGAAGAGGATTGCCTGGCCCATTTTATGAACTCCACGCTGACCAAGCAGGAGCTGCAGGACGTGCAGGCCGACGTGCTTGAAGGACGCACCAAGTTGCTTTATGTGGCTCCCGAGACATTGACAAAACGCGGCAACGGCGAGTTCTTTAGCAAGATGAACGTGTCGTTTTATGCCATCGACGAGGCCCATTGTATCTCGGAATGGGGCCACGACTTCAGGGTTGAATATCGCGAGATCCGTCCGGCAATAAATGTAATCACGATGAAGAAGGCCGGTGTGCCCTCTGCTGTGATTGACAGCTTCTTGAAATTGACAAAGCCCGTGCGTACTGCGCTGCTTAGCAACAGTTTCTCGCTTGAGGACTTCAAGATGATGGCTATTGCCCTTGAAAGGGAGACGGCCGAGGAGAATTGGGTCAAGGAATTGGAGACGCTGTTTGCCGACGAGGCTTTGTGGGGTAAGTGCGACAAGTATTCTGTAGAGATGCTGGCGAGTATCTTTGCAGGGTTGGACAGTGCGCCGCAGCAGGGCGTGGCTAAGAAACTGGCGCCCCTGATGCATGCTTTTGGCGACATTGTGAGCTCTACGGGCAAGCGTCCGCCAATCGTGGCCCTCACGGCTACGGCTACCGACAAGGTGCGCTTGGATATTAAGAAGAACCTTGGCATATTGGAGTCCGAGGAGTTTAAGAGCTCGTTCAACCGCCCGAATCTTTATTATGAGGTACGCCCAAAGATTGACGTGGATAAGGAAGTCTTGAAGTTTGTAAAGGCCCGTCCGCGCAAGAGCGGCATTATCTATTGCCTGAGCCGCAAGGAGGTTGAGCGTCTGGCTGAACTGCTGTGCGTGAATGGCATCAAGGCTGCGCCTTATCATGCGGGCATGGAGCCGCAGGACCGCTCGAAGACTCAGGATGATTTTATCATGGAGCGCGTGCATGTGATTGTGGCAACGATTGCATTTGGCATGGGCATCGATAAACCTGACGTTAGATACGTAATACACTACGATATACCCAAAAGCCTGGAAGGATATTACCAGGAAACTGGTCGTGCCGGCCGCGACGGCGGCGAGGGCTACTGCCTGGCTTTTTATTCCTTGAAGGACCTCCAGAAATTGGAGAAATTCATGGAAGACAAACCGCTGAGCGAGCAGGACATCGGCCGCCAGCTGTTGAGAGAAACGGCAACATACGCAGAATCCTCGGTTTGCCGACGCAAACTGCTGCTTCATTATTTTGGCGAAGAGTATATGGAGGAAAACTGCGGTAATTGTGATAACTGTAATAAACCAAAAATAAAAGTGGAAGCGAAAGACCAATTGTGCAACATCATTGAGGTGGTGCAAGCTGTCAAGGAGAATTTCTCTGAAGACGACATTATAAATATTATTATGGGTGTTGAGACTGACGACATCATGGATCGTCACTACAACGACCTGGAGTTGTTTGGCATTGGCGAGGACGATGACCGCACCATGTGGCAGTCGGTAATCCGACAGGCTATCCTGGTAGAATATCTTGAGAAAAACAAGGAGAACCAGGGTGCTATCAAGGTGACTGCCAAGGGCAAGAAGTTCTTTAAGAACCCTGTGGACTTCATGGTCACGCTCGATACCGATTACGACGATGACGAAGAGATTGCAGGCCCGACGGCTGAACCGACCTCAAGCGACCCAGTGCTGTTCAGAATGCTTGTGGATTTGCGCAACAAGGTGGCCCGCGAGCAGAACAAGCCGCCATACGTAATCTTCAAGGATCCCTCGCTCGAGGCGATGGCCACTACTTATCCTATCAGCACCGAGGAATTGTTGACCATTCCTGGCGTGGGGGCTGGCAAGGCTAAGAAATTCGGACAGCAGTTCTGCGAATTGATCAAGCGTCATTGCGAGGAGAACGAGATTGTGCGCCCGGCCGATTTCCGCATGCTCAACGTGCCTAACAAGTCGAAGCTCAAGATTAACATCATCACGAGCATCGACCGCAAGGTGGACTTGGACGATTATGCTGAGGCCAACAAGATTGACTTCTTTGATTTGCTCGACGAGATTGATTCGATTGTAAATTCCGGAACCAAGATAAACATCGACTATTTCCTTGAG
>JAZUHM010000521.1:0-3876 GCA_045641725.1 Bacteroidaceae bacterium
CCCATACCCGTGTTCAGATGGGAGCGCGGCCAGCGTATCGACCAGACGCTGCTTGACCTGCAGACTCCGCTCTACGAACGAATACTCAAGGCCGCACCCGACAACCTGCGCACCCTGATAGCCTCGGGCGACGTGATGATAAAAGCCTCGGACATAGGCGTAGTGCCCGATGCCGACGTGGTTTGCTTCGGCATGTGGGAGGAGCCTTCGCTGGCCCGCAACCACGGCGTGTTTATGATCAGCCGCGACAATCCCGAGGTGCTGGACTACATGCTGCAGAAGCCATCTACCGAGACTCTGGCCAAGCTCACCCACACCCACTACTTCCTGATGGACGTGGGCATCTGGCTCTTGAGCGACAAGGCCGTAGAGCGCCTGCTCAAACTCACTCTCAACGACGACGGCAGCATACGCAACTACGATCTCTACAGCGATTTCGGCACCGGTCTGGGCACCAACCCATCCAAGCCCGAGCCGCTGCTGCAAGACCTCAGCGTGAGCATCCTGCCGCTGGAGGGAGGCGAGTTTTTCCACTACGGCACCAGCCGCGAGCTCCTGAGCAGCACCGCCGCACAGATGAACTGTGTGAAAGACCAGCGCCTTATCATGCACCACTCCATCAAGCTGCACCCCAGCATCTTCACGCAGAACTCTATCGTCCGCTCGGCTGTGGATCTCAACAAGCCCAACGTGTGGATAGAGAACTCCTACGTGCCCAGCAGCTGGACTCTGGCAGCCCGCTCCATACTCACCGGCATTCCCGATAACGACTGGAGCATCCAGCTCGCCGAGGGACAGTGTGTGGACGTTGTGCCAATTGGCGACAACGACTTTGCCCTGCGCCCCTACGGTTTTGAAGACGCCTTCCGCGGCCCGCTCGACAGCGACAGCACTACCCTGCTCGAGATTCCCATCACCAAATGGATGGCCGACCGCGGCATCACTGCGGCAGACTTCAGCCAGACTCACGATATCCAGCTTGCCGAGCTATTCCCTGTGAGCAGCAATCTGCAAGACCTCGGCAAACTGCTCGAATGGTTTGTAGGCGACACACCCGATGCCGCCACCACAGCGCTGTGGCGCAGCCTGCCACGCCTATCTGCCGACGGCATCTCCAACAACGCCAATCTCCTGCGCGCCAACCAACAGCGCCAGGCCTTCCGCGCCGCCAATATCACGGCCATGGCCGACAACTATGGCAAGAGTATCTTCTACCAGCTCGACATGCGCAACCTGGCAGAGAAATACCGCGACTACAGCCTGCCACTGCCCAAGCCGCTGCCGCAGGATGCTCCGCTGATGACCCGCATCCACGACGCGATGTTCCGCAGTCAGTGCGAGCGACTCAACGGCCGCGACGGCGAGGCCCTGTCGCAGCAAGCCTTCTCGCTACTCAGCGACGGCCTGGTGGAGAACGTGCTCAGCCAGACCTCGATGCCGCACCTCGACGTCAGCATCGACCAGATAGTGTGGGGCCGCAGCTCCGTCAGGATTGACGTGGCGGGCGGCTGGACCGACACCCCGCCCTACGCCCTCTTTGCCGGGGGCAACGTGGTGAACTTCGCAATAAATCTCAACGGCCAGCCGCCGCTGCAGGTTTATGTCAAGCCAAACAAGAACTACAACATAGTGTGCCGCAGCATAGACCTGGGCGCAGAGGAAGTCATCTCGACCTACGAGGAACTCAGCGTGTTCAACAAGGTCGGATCACCATTCTCCATACCTAAGGCAGCAATGGCGCTCGCCGGATTCCTGCCCTCATTCTGCAATGTGAAATACAGCAGTCTGCGCAAGCAGCTCGAAGACTTCGGCTCAGGCCTCGACATCACTTTGCTGGCGGCCATTCCCGCCGGCAGCGGCCTCGGCACCAGCAGCATTCTGGCTGCCACCGTGCTGGGCGCCATCAGCGATTTCTGCGGTCTCGGCTGGACTAAATACGAGGTCTGCAACCGCACCCTGGTGCTCGAGCAGCTGCTCACCACCGGCGGCGGATGGCAAGACCAGTACGGCGGCGCACTCCACGGCATCAAGATGCTGCAGAGCAATGCCGGATTTAACCAGAATATCACCGCCAGCTGGCTGCCCGACACCCTCTTCCGCCACGAAGAGGGCGCCTGCCACCTGCTTTACTACACCGGCATCACCCGCACCGCCAAGCATATCCTGGCCGAGATCGTGAGGGGCATGTTCCTCAACGACAAAGAGCGCCTCGACATCCTCGACGAAATGAAACTCCACGCCCTCAATATGCAGGAGGCCATACAGCGAGGCAACCTCAAGGCCTACGCCCAGCTGGTAAAGCACTCGTGGGAGCTCAACTGCCGCCTCGACTCAGGCACTGCGCCCGAGGCCGTGCAGCATCTGTGCAACATGGTTGACGACCTGTGTATGGGCTACAAACTGCCAGGCGCTGGCGGCGGCGGATATATGTATATGGTGGCCAAAGACCCCGAGGCCGCACTGCGTCTGCGCCGCCTGCTGACCGAGAATCCTATTGCTCCGACCGCCCGTCTGGTAGAGATGTCGCTGTCAGACACCGGCCTGCAAATCTCACGAAGCTAAGACTATGGAAGAGCAAGAGAAATACATCGCCCTCGCCCAACTGACCATCCAGCTGCAGCAAAAGCCGCTCGACGCCGCACTGCTGCTCCAGCGCGCCAAGGTCTATCTGTCGCTGGGCGACAAGGCCAAAGCGCTCGACGACCTCGACGCCGCCATCAGCGCAGATGCCACCCGGGCCGAGGCGTTTATGCTGCGCGGACAACTGCGCTTTGAACTGCACGACAAGAACGCCGCCTTTGAAGACCTGCAGCGAGCCATGCAGCTCGACCCCGACATATTAAATAATGTATCGGGCGAGTACAAGACCCCGCAGGCCCCCAAAGCATTTGTGATACCCAAATAGCGGCGCACTACCCTATCGACAAAACTCAAAACAATAATAAAACACCACAATATGGACATTCTAGAAAGATTTTTAAACTACACTCAGTTTGACACACAGTCAAGCGAAGACTCCTCCACCTGTCCCAGCACCGACAAGCAGTGGACTTTTGCCCGTTTCCTCAAGGAAGAACTCAAGGAAATCGGCCTGGAAGACGTAGAGCTCGACGACAACGGCTACCTCTATGCCACACTGCCCGCCAACGGCGCCAAGGACGCCCCCGTCATCGGATTTATCGCCCACATGGACACCAGCCCCGACTGCTCGGGCGCAGATATCAAGCCACGCATCGTTGAGGCCTACGACGGCAACGACATCATTCTCGATGCCAAGGCAGACATCCGCATCTCGCCATCTACATTCCCCGAGCTCCTCAGCCACAAAGGCGAGGACATCATCGTGACCGACGGCCACACACTGCTCGGCGCCGACGACAAGGCCGGCATCGCCGAGATTGTGCAGGCCATGGTCTATCTGATGGAGCACCCGGAGATTGAGCACGGCAAAATCCGCGTGGCCTTCAATCCCGACGAGGAGATAGGTGCCGGCGCCCACCTGTTCGACGTGGAGAAGTTTGGTTGCCAGTGGGCCTACACGATGGATGGCGGCGAGATCGGCGAACTGGAGTATGAGAACTTCAACGCTGCGGGTGCCAAGATCACGATCAAGGGCCGCAACGTACACCCTGGCTATGCCAAGGACAAGATGATCAACGCCTGCATCGTAGCCAGCGAGTTTGCCATGGAGATGCCCCAGAACGAACGTCCGGAGAAGACCGAAGGTTACGAAGGCTTCTATCACCTCACCTCGATGAAGGGTACTGTGGAAGAAGCCACGCTCAGCTACATCATCCGCGACCACAACAGCCAGATGTTCAAGATGCGCAAGCAGGTCCTGCTCGACATTGCCGAGCGCATCAACGGCCGCTATGG
>JAZUHM010000522.1:0-2309 GCA_045641725.1 Bacteroidaceae bacterium
CTTTTGCGACGTGTCGCAAAATAGGACGCATTGCGGATATAACGACAAAGCACCGGGCTGTGGGCTCGGTGCTTTGTTGTTATGGGCGGGTGCGCTTTGTCGTTATGGGCGCATGCTGCTATTCAGACATGATGCGGATGCTGCCGGTTACCTCGGGGTATGGGCCGGGGCTGAGGGTTGTCTTGGCAGGAACGTAGTTGTAGTCGCCGCCGATCTTGAGGCCTTTCTTACCGTCGCGGGACATGGTGATTTTGCCAGCGTGGAAGAACATGCTGCCATCGACCTTGAAGCAGGCTACTTTCTTCTTGTCTCCGCCTATATCGAGGTTGTCGCCGTTGGCTGTGATGTTAAATTCCGGGGTAGAGTAGAGGGCCTTGATTATTGCGTTGTGAGCAACACTGATGCCCTTGCTGCCGTTGCCGTTTGAGGTTACGGTGTAGCTGCCGCCGTTGCAATAGAAGGTAGAGTCGCACTTGATGCCGTCAACGTCGTCAGATGCGATATTGATGTTGACCATACCGCTGTCGAGCAGGATCATACCGTTTTGTTCTTTGGTTGGGTCGGAGGATTTCTCCACCTGAATGCCGTCGCCCTTGACTCCGTTTTGGATTACCACGTTGCCGCCGCGCATCTGGAAGTACTGGCCGATGTGCATGGCGTCTTTAGTTGCGCTGGTGACCTGTATAAGGCCGGTTGATCGCTTCAGGAGGGTGTATTCTCCGCTCTTGTAGGCGTGGCCGGCGTTGCCTGCGATATAGATTGAGCCGCTGCCTTTGAACTCGGGGTGACCTTTGACCTGGAAGCAGGCATCTTGTTCGCCCTGGGCATAGTCTTCAAATCTGTTGACTGTGCTTGGCAGGGTCTCTATGTCGATGCGCTTGCCGTTTTTGATGTAGAAGGCTGCGCCTTTGTTGCTCTTGATGTTGATGCCGTTGAGCTGAATGCCGCATTTGTATTCGCCAATGAGTGTAAATGCGCCGTCGCTAGTGGTGCCGCTGAGGTTATAGATGATTTCGGGGTCGGCGGTGGCGGTAGATGTGAGTGTGGCATACTGTCCGTCGCGCTCTACGCTCACGAGCTGCATCAAGGCCAGCGGCATCTTCACCTTGCAGACGCCGTTGCTGTAGTCGAGGCTCACGAGCTGCGGGTCGAAGTTGTCGGTCAGGTATTCCATTTTTGCGATGTTGTCGAGTTCAAACACCTCCTGGCCGATGCTGAGGCTGTTGCTGGTGAAAAACATTTCGCCCACCTCGTCGGCATTGGCGAGTATCACCATGTTGTCGCGTGTGGTAATCTGCAGAGTCTGAGCCATTGATGTCAGAACTGCTGCCAGGGCTATGATAGTTGTGTAGAGTCTTTTCATGTTGTATTGATAGGGGGTGAGGTATTGTGTGGGTGTGATTATTTTACGAGCACTTTGCATTTCTCTTTGCCGGCCTTGATGACGTAGATGCCGGGCTGCAGGTTGCCTATGCATACGGGTGTGCCTTCTTGTCCGATGCGGGCAGTGGTATAGAGGCGGCCCATGGTGTCATAGACTTTGGCTTCGGTGCCGGCGCTCACGTTGAGTCGCACGGTGCTGCCTTCGAGCGATACCATGGTGTAGGTGGTCTGCGACTCTTTGATGGCCGAGGGCAGGTCGGTCAGTTCCATTGAGTTGAGTTCGCTCACGTTGTACTCTACGGTTTGCTCCTTGTTGGAGAGTACTATTTTGCCGTTGCCAAAAGTCAGGATGAGCTTTTCGAGACTATAGCTGATCCAAGTGCCAGAGTTTTCCTTTACGGTCAGTGAGGTGTAGTCGGCTTTGGCAACTACGGTGGCCATCATGGTCAGTGCAGCCACAAACAGTAATTTCGCGTGTCTATGCATAGTTTTCTGTAAGTTATAGTATTGGTGGCAAAGTTAACATATATTTTTCATAAATCGCTTGGCAAAAGCCGATTATTTTTGTCTGGCGTAGTTAAAAAATCTTTCGCGGCGCTACATTATTATATAATATGCGTGCGCGTGAGTGGGTTTTTATGGACTTTCGGGTGCGACGACGGTGCCAAGGAGGTATAGGCGCGATGCCCGATTTTGCTCGATAAATACTCGCTTAGAATTGGCTTTTCTGCGCACTGAAAAAATATAAGTGCGCGCTAATTTCCGTTCACAGCGCTGTGAACAATCGTTCACACCGCTGTGAACAACTGTTCACACCGCTGTGAACAAACGTTCACAGCGCTGTGAACTGAATTTTGCACGCAGTTCGATGAAATCAGGGCGAATTCTGTCGCCGGCAGAGCGCATTGAAATCGATATTTGTGCTG
>JAZUHM010000523.1:0-3768 GCA_045641725.1 Bacteroidaceae bacterium
GACCGCTTGGCCTCCGACTTGCTGGCCCAGCCCACGCAGTCGTATCGATATGATTATTATCAGCTCACTCACTATAACCTGTCCAATCTCCACACGGTGATATTGCCCTATAGCTACCAGTCGCTGTTTGAAGATATTGAGGCGCAGCCACATCTCCATTTCTGGGCGGTGCGCTATCGTCTCTATATGGACTGCGACCTCCATTCGCCGCTGTCGGAGTATGGTTTTGAGTGTCTGCACATTCCCGCCTTCAAGGAGAAACTGACCAGCCTGTGGCGCCCGGCGCAGTTAAAGTGGGACAGCCTGGGCTTTGGCACATCCAATGGCGAGACATCCCTTATCGCTCAGGGTCGCGACAATGGCCTGCAGCGTGCCGAGGAGAATACCTATGCCGCCATGGAGTCGCTGGAGGACAATACAGAGTTGCTCGACAGCATCTGCTCGTTCTGCGAGGCCAGGGGAGTGCGTCTTGTGCTGCTGACTACTCCCGTGACCAAGTCTTTTCGCGAGCATTGCGACCCCCGCCAAGTGGCTGTGGGCGAACAACGCCTCATCACCATGCTGCGCAAGTATCCCGGCGTGATTCATCTCGACCATTGGACCGACCCCGACTTCGAGGACGCCGATTTCTACGATGCAGACCACCTCAATATGCGCGGTGCAAACAAACTGACCCGCAAGATTGTCGGCCAGATAGGGGTGTGGACGCCGTAGTGACCTTGCAAGAAGATACTTGAATTGTTGAAATTTACTAATCTTAATTTATATTCCAAAATGATTTACAACCTAAAACTATCCAGAGCCGAGGCTTATCTCAAGGTAGCTCTGTTTGTGGGCGCCAATCTGGCGTTGCCGCAGTTATTTCACATAGTGCCAGGCGGTGGTGTGATGTTTCTTCCAATTTATTTCTTTACCGCGGTAGCCGCCATGCGCTATGGCTGGCAGGTAGGTCTGCTCACCGCAGTGCTGACCCCTGTGCTGGGCAGTCTGCTCTTTGGTGCACCTGCTGCCCACATGGTGCCTGACATGTTGTTCAAGGGCGCATTGCTCAGTGTGGCAGCGGCATTGATTGTTCGCAAGATGGGCGTCACCTTGTTGGCGTCGTTTATTGCTGTGGCAGGGGCGTGGCTCACTGCGGGTCTTGTTGAGTGGCCGCTGATGGGCGCTGGCTTTGCGTTTCAGGATTTTGTGACTGGCATTCCTGGCATGCTGATGATTATTCTCGGCAGCTGGCTTATTAATAAATATATTAAATAAGGTAGATATGGCTTCAGAAGTATATTTCACTGATCTCCGTGCCAGTCAGACTGGCAATCTGTTGCAGAAGCTCGAGCGCATGGTCAAGCGCGCCGGCATCGACAAGATTGATTACAAGGATAAGTTTGTGGCCCTCAAGATTCATTTTGGCGAAATGGGCAATGTGGCTTATATCCGCCCAAATTACGCTGCCGTAATCGTGCGCATCATCCAGCAGCTGGGCGGCAAGGCATTCCTTACCGATTCAAACACCCTCTACAAGGGTAGTCGCGACAACGCAGTTGACCATATCCACACCGCCATGCTCAATGGCTTCAATCCGATTGCAGTGGGCTGCGATGTAATTATAGCCGACGGCTTGCGTGGCAAGGACGAGCGCATCGTTGACATAGGCGGTAAATACTGCCCACAGCCTAAGATTGGCGCAGCAATTGCTGAGGCTGACATTGTGCTTAGCATCAATCACTTCAAGGGACATGAGATGGCCGGATTTGGCGGTGCAATCAAGAATCTGGGCATGGGCGCAGGCTCTGTGGCCGGCAAACTCGATATGCACTCCACGGCGCAGCCTAAAATCCTGACCGACAAGTGCATCGGTTGTAAGATTTGCGAGAAGAACTGCAACCACGACGCAGTGCATGTGATAGACAAAAAGGCTGTCATCAACTACGACAACTGCGTGGGCTGCGGCCAGTGTATAGCAGTGTGCAAGAATGAGGCTGCCGCCAATGGTAGCGAAGAGAGCGGCAAGATTCTTAACTATAAGATTGCCGAATACACCAAGGCTGTGCTCAAGGATAAGCCTAATTTCCACATCTCATTTATTATGAACGTCAGTCCTGAGTGCGACTGCTGGGGCCACAACGATGCAGCCATTGTGCCTGACCTTGGCATGGCGGCCAGCTTCGACCCAGTGGCTCTCGACCAGGCTTGTGCAGACTTGGTGAATGCTGCTCCAACTCTGCAGACCAGCAATATGCTCAGCGACAAGGCTGCCCACTGCGACTGCCACCACCACGAGCACGCAAGCGACAAGTTCCACCTCCTTCACCCCGACACCGATTGGGAAGTGGGCCTCAAATACGCCGAAGAACTCGGCCTCGGCACACGCGAATACACATTGATTAAGGTGTAGCGCTCTCTTTGGTACATATAGTTTTTGGGGAGTTAAAGAGGAGTTAATGGGGAGTTAATGGTTCGCTCAGGGAGTTAACGGACGATACCAATGTCTCATTTGGCGCCTTTCTCCCTTTTAATTCCCCTAAAAAACTATCAGTGCCAGTTGTGCGACCGACGGCGAGCCGACAAAATTACCCAACTAAACAGAAGAGGGTGTGCCAATTGACACACCCTCTTCTGTTTCTTGCGAACAATCGTCGCTATTGCTCGTTTTCTGTCAGGTTGGCAGGGAGCATTGTGACGATTACGCGGTTATTGTTTTTGAGTACAACCTTGTTTACAAAGTCCTTAACGTCGGCTGAAGTCACGCTCTGCAGGGTTGCCTCATAGTCCTTGTTGCTATCAACGCCCCAGGTTATCTTAGATGAGATAAGGCTGTGCCAATAGCTGTTGAGGCGCAGGCCTTCTGCATAGGACTTGAGCTGATATTCGCGGAACTTGCTGAGTTCCTCGTCGGTGATGCCATTGCGGGCGATGTCGTGCAGGGCTTTGTCGATTTCGCTGAGGGCTGCATCCATGCAGTCGGGCTTGACGGGGCAGCTTACCTGCACCGAATAGGTCTCGCGCACTCCGTAGCTGCAAGAGGCGGCTGCGCTTACGCTATAGGCCATGCTGCCTTCTTCGCGTATGCTTTTGAGATAGCGTGCATTGAGCGCACTGCCCAGCGCGCCGGCCACCATGGCCTGCTTCATAGAATAAGGGGTCTCGCCTGTCCATACCTCCAGAATGTTTGCCTTGGGAGTTTCCATCTCTCTCACAAAATGATTCTCGTGCTGGCCTTTAAGCGGGCGGATGTTGAGGTTGGTATATCCCTCGCGCTTCTTAATGCCTGGCAGCGGAGCGATATATTGCTCCACAAACGCACGGAGAGAGTCGGTGTTGAAAGCGCCGGTAAAGTAGAAATCAAAATCGCCTGCGCTCTGGAATCTCTTGCGGTAGATGTTGCGAATCTGTTCGTAGTCGGCCTGCTCCAAATCCTCCACCTTGATAGTGGCGAGGCGCGGATTGCGACCGTAGAGGGTCACTTTTACAGAGTCGTTAAACGCATTGGACGGCTCCTTGTCGGCATTTGCCAGTTGGAGTCGCACCGACGCAATAAGATTGTTGTAGGAGTCAATATCGCATGGGGGCTCTTGGAAGCGCAGATGGATGAGCTCAAAGAGGGTGCGGAGGTCCTTAGGCGTAGAGGAACCGCTGAGCGACTCGCTATTGTCGCTCATCGACACGCCGCAGCCGGCCTGCTTGCCTGCGAGCTTCTTGCTAAGTTCGGTGGCCTTGAACTTGCCGATGCCTGATGCCGAAATGGCGCTGTTGAAGAGCGCGATATTCACA
>JAZUHM010000524.1:0-2980 GCA_045641725.1 Bacteroidaceae bacterium
ATGGCTACGATCCGACTTGCCAACGGCATCTCCGAAGAAGGCATTACCAAACTGCAGCCCATCTTCGACATCAACGGCACCAACGACCAGCAGCTCGAGGCCATCGCCCAGATGCTCAGCCAGGACGAGACCGGCGCCAAGGGCGTAGAGGAAGTCAAGTTTGTGCTCGACGCGCTCAAGGCCCTCAACCTCACCAACGAGATTGCGCTCGACCTTACCCTCGCCCGCGGCCTCAACTACTACACCGGCTGCATCTTTGAGGTCAAGGCACTTGACGTGCAGATTGGCTCCATCACCGGCGGCGGCCGCTACGACAACCTCACAGGCATCTTCGGCATGCCTGGCCTCAGCGGCGTGGGCATCTCATTTGGCGCCGACCGCATCTACGACGTGCTCAACCAGCTCAACCTCTATCCGCAGGACGCTATCCAGAGCGCCCAGGTGCTCTTCATCAACTTCGGCCCCGCCGAAGCCGCCTACTGCCTGCAGGCTGCCACCAAACTGCGCCAGGCCGGCATCCGCACCGAGGTATATCCCGACAGTGCTAAGATGAAAAAACAGATGAGCTACGCCAATACCCTCGGCGTGCCATACGTGGCCCTCGTGGGCGAGACCGAAATGCAATCGGGCCTCATCTCGCTCAAAAACATGACCACCGGCGAACAGACTCAGCTCACCATCGACAACATCATCAAACTGTTTGAATAAACCCTTTTGGCCTCGCGCCGCCCAACCGTCTAAAAAACGCACGACACTACGGCGCAAAAAAATCAGGCCGTTTCTCCACACATCGGAGAAACGGCCTGATTGTATATCTGAGCCTTGTATTAGAATGGCATAGCATCGGGGTCGGTGCTACCCATTGGTGCACCCAGAGGGTCTGCAACTGGAGTTGGAGGTATTGGAGCACCAACAGGAGACATTGGGGCCACACCGCCAACTGGGGCTTGAGCACCAATTGGAGCCGCGCCTACTGGAGCCATAGGTGGCACACCGGCAGGCTGCATCACTGGTTCCTGGATGTGTGTCACTCTCCAAGCGCGTACAGAGTTATAATATCTGCCCTGATACTCGCGAGCATCAATATCCACATCTACTGCCACGCAATCGCCCTCTTTCATATTAAACTGCTGCAAGCGGTCTGCGCCAAACACTGAGAACAAGCACTTGCGGGTGTAGGGCTGGTCAAACGACTCCAACAAAAAATCCTGAGCCATCCACTGGCCGCGGTCGTTCTGGCCTGTGCGAGGCTCAAAAGCTGTAATAATCTTACCTTGTATAGTAGCCATAGTAATTTGAATTTTAAGAAGTTAAACAATTAAATCGTACCATTTTCCCAAGGGAAGGCAGCATTGCTGGCAGGAGCCTGTTCAGCCGCAGGGGTAGCTGGAGCAGCCACGCCGATAGGAGGCACGCCTGGAGCCGCAGCCTGCTGAGGCACATCGGGATTGCCCACGCCAATTGCGCGGAAGTCGTTAAACCAACGGCCCTGATAATCATGAGCGTCAATAGAGAGAGTCACTCTCACGCGTGAGCCCTCCTGAAGATTAAACAGGCTGATATTATTATCTGCCACAGTAAACAAGCACTTGCGGGGATACTGGCCCGAAGTCTCTATCACATAATCCTGGCGCTGCCATGGATTACCGGTGCGCGCACTGGTACCGGTGCGCATTTCCATCACTTTGATAATTGTTCCTTCTAATTCTATCTGCATAATTGTATGATTTTTTTATAGTCGAGTTGCGAAGATAGCAATTTTTAATCAAATACGGGCTAAATTTGCACATAAATTTCCATTCTGATAAAAAACATTTTAATTTTACGCCCTACTTAACCTTATTTATAAAAATATTTATTACCTTTGTATCAAATAAAAAACACACACCACTATGAGATATGTAATTAACAGCGCAGAACTCTATACACGTCTGCAGAACTTAGACAAAGTAATCCTTGTAAAAAACAGTATTCCAATCCTTTCGTGCGTACTTTTTGAGATTAGCGACAACACCCTCAAGATGCGCGCCACCGACAAGGAGATCACCCTCATCAGCAGCATGCAGCTCATCGAATCTTCGGGCGACAGCAGCTTTGCCATCAACGCCAAGCGCATTCTCGAGATTCTCAAGTCTATCCCCGAGCAGCCTGTCACTCTCGACGTCAACACAACCACTCTCCAGATTGACCTCAGCTATCAGAACGGTCACATGGTTTTCCAGGGCGAAAACGCCGACGAGTTCCCTCTCATCAAGGAGAATGAGGGCCACACCGCCACTATACCTGTGGCAGCCGATGCTCTGAGCAAAGGCCTCGCCAATGCCATCGTGGCAGCAGCCAACGACGACGCGCGCATCGCCATGCAGGGTATCTTTATCGACATCACACCAGAAGAATTCGCCATCGTTGCCAGCGACGGCCGCAAACTCGTGCGCTCGCTCATCAGCTGCAACACCAACGGCGTTTCTACCAGCTTTATCCTCCCGCAAAAACCTGTGGCAATCATACGCTCAGTGCTCGACAAGGCAAGCTCAGAGGTCAACATCAGCACCTTTGCCGAGGGCAACGCCACCTTTGAGATGAACGACTACACCATGCACTGCCGCCTCGTGACCGAGACCTACCCCAACTACAAAAAGGTAATTCCGCAGAACAACGACCGCATTGCTACCATCGACCGCAACTCTCTGTCCAACGCACTGCGCCGCGTGATGGTGATTGCAGACCGCAGCACCAGCCTCGTGAAACTTCAGTTCGAGGCCGACAAACTCACCATCACTGCCGAAAACAACAACTACGCTCAGGCTGCCGAGGAGCACATCCTCTGCCAGTATGAGGGCATGCCTATCAAGATTGGTTTCCAGGGCAATTTCCTGCAGGACCTCCTTGGCCGCGTCAACTCCGAAGAGATTGTGATCAAGCTCTCCGACCCAAGCCGCGCAGGCCTCGTGCTGCCATCTGAGCAGGAGCCAGACATCAA
>JAZUHM010000525.1:0-3639 GCA_045641725.1 Bacteroidaceae bacterium
CCAAGCTGTACCTCTATCCGATATTCGACGACTCCTACCACAGCAACAAGAGCGACGCACTCATTCAATTCAAAGAGTACCTCTCGCTCGGCTTCAACTACAATTTCTAAGCCCAGCACCCGCACCCCAACCCGCACGACACTATCAAAAACAACATACATAAACAAAAAATCATAATTCAAACCATGTCTGAGAACAGAAGCGTAATCACACTGGCGCACCTCACCCGCGAGAAAATAGAATACCTCTTGCAAATGGCGTCAGAATTTGAGAAACATCCCAATCGCCGGATTCTGGAAGGCAAAGTAGTGGCTACACTCTTTTTTGAACCCTCCACACGCACCCGACTTAGTTTTGAAACAGCCGCCAATCGCCTCGGCGCCCGAGTAATCGGCTTTGCCGACCCTAAGATTACGAGCGGCACCAAAGGCGAAAGCCTCCACGACACCATCAAAATGGTCAGCAACTACGCCGACGTCATCGTAATGCGCCATTACCTCGAGGGCGCCGCACGCTACGCCAGCGAAGTCACCAAGGTGCCCATCATTAATGCCGGCGACGGCAGCAATCAGCACCCCTCGCAGACCATGCTCGACATGTATTCCATATATAAAACTCAGGGCACGCTCGAAAATCTCAATATCTACCTCGTCGGCGACCTCAAGTACGGCCGCACCGTGCACTCGCTGCTCACTGCGATGCGCCACTTCAACCCAACCTTCCACTTTATTGCCCCTAAGGAACTGGAAATGCCCGAGGAATACAAGGTTTACTGCCAGAAAAACGGCATCAAATACACCGAAGGCACAGAGTTTAACGAAGATGTTATCAGCCAGGCCGACATCCTCTATATGACTCGCGTGCAGAAAGAGCGCTTTACCGATCTCATGGAATACGAGCGCGTAAAAGACGCCTATATCCTCAACAATGCCATGCTCTGCAAGGCAAAAGAGAATATGAAAACCCTGCATCCGCTCCCTCGCATCAACGAGATTGCCGCCGATGTCGACAATAATCCACGCGCTTACTACTTTGAGCAGGCCCACAACGGACTCTTTGCCCGCGAGGCCCTCATCTGCGACGTTCTCAACATCACCCTCGACGATATCATCAACGACAAAACAATTATAAGCTAACCCCCAGTATTTAGTGTCCCCCCGGCGCAACAGCGGGCCGCAAATCCCAATGGCAACAAGCCCCAAACCGCGCCGCAGCACCAAATATCGTTTATAAATATCAATCCTATGAACAAACAAGTACTTGTGTCAGCCATCGAAAACGGCACAGTTATAGATCATATCCCATGCGACCGCACTTTTGACGTAGTCTCTCTGCTCAAAATCAGCGAATTGCAGACTACCGCCATGGTCGGCTCAAATCTCGACAGCAAGAAAATGGGCAAGAAGAGCATCATCAAGGTTGCCGACAAATTCTTTACCGACGAGGAGCTCAATCAGCTCTCTGTGGTGGCTCCCGACGTGACTCTCTGCATCATCAAGAACTATGAAGTGGCAGAAAAAAGGCCTGTGGTCATGCCCGAAGAACTCCACGACATCGTTAGGTGCGGCAATCCCAAGTGCATCACCAACAACGAGCCGATGCACACCATATTCCACGTCACCGACAAAGCCAACGGCATCATCAAGTGCCACTACTGCGAGAAGGAGCAGAGCCTGAGCAACGCAAAACTCAAATAGCCCTACCCTCCTCCGCGCAACCGCTGCAACCCAGCAAGACTCCTCAAGCCTGCATTATATAACCCCCTCGGCTAAAAGATTTTGCTCCCCACTACACCTCGCAACACCCTGGCCAAAACATTTTGCTTCCCATATACATTATATAATTACCCCATTTAACACACCCCGACAGCAGCAATGGAACATCTTGACACAATACCCAGCTCCAACAGCAAGTTTGCCCTGCCGTTTCTCTGCATTGGCATTGCCAGCATCGCATTGGCCATAACCGACAGGTTCTACCACAATAGTATCATCAACATTAGCCAGGCACTATGCGCCGGCATCGCCATTTATTTCATGGCCGACAGCCTGCGCAAGGGACTCAAATCTCACCACAGGCCGCTGACTGGTCTGTTTGTGGTTGTCATGATATTGATAGGCCTGGCCGTGATTCTTAAACTGGCATTTTATGCAGCAATCATCTCAGGCATAAACCCGCTGCAGATTATGAAACAGGCGAAATGGACATTCATAGCCATACCTCTAGCCAAAAGCCTTTACATACTCCCAATGTTCATAGCCTCAATCATCATGGCTGCAAGCTACAGCGGAAGGATTCAAAAACTTAGCATCCTCTATATTGCGTGGACAATAATTGAACTATTTACAAGCGTCAGCATCACCATTGCTACCATACTGACAGAGTCCAAGCAGGTACTCAACACATCGCTCGACGTCATGCATATCGTTTATGCCATCCTGCCGATAATGTTCTACTGGACTGTGTATAAAGCTATCAGACAATAACATAAACATCGCATCTATAAACGACTTAACAACCCAATAAAAATGAAAAGAGACACCGAAATTTTTGAGATTATCGAGGCCGAACATCAGCGCCAGCTTAAAGGCATTGAGCTGATTGCCTCTGAAAACTTCGTTAGTGACCAGGTAATGGAAGCCATGGGCTCTTGCCTGACAAACAAATACGCAGAGGGCTACTCTGGCAAGCGCTATTATGGCGGCTGTGTCAATGTAGATAAGAGTGAGACCCTCGCCATCGAGCGCATCTGCAAGATCTTTGGCGCCGAATACGCCAATGTGCAGCCTCACTCTGGCGCACAGGCAAACTCTGCAGTATTCCTCGCTTGCCTCCAGCCCGGCGACACATTTATGGGCCTCAACCTTGACCACGGCGGCCACCTCAGCCACGGCTCTAAGGTCAACACCTCTGGTTTGCTCTACAATCCTATCGGCTACAACCTCAATAAGGAGACTGGCCGCGTGGATTACGACGAGATGGAGGCACTTGCCCTCGAACACAAGCCAAAGCTCATCGTGGGCGGTGGCTCTGCCTACAGCCGCGAATGGGATTATGCCCGCATGCGTGCCATTGCCGATAAGGTAGGCGCTATCTTTATGGTAGATATGGCCCACCCTGCCGGTCTTATCGCGGCCGGATTGCTCGACAACCCTGTGAAATATGCTCACATCGTGACCTCTACCACCCACAAGACCCTCCGCGGCCCTCGTGGCGGCGTTATCCTGATGGGCAAGGACTTTGAGAATCCTTGGGGCCTCAAGACTCCTAAGGGTGTGACCAAGATGATGAGCCAGCTCCTCAACAGCGCTGTGTTCCCAGGCATTCAGGGCGGTCCGCTCGAGCATGTGATTGCAGCCAAGGCCGTTGCCTTTGGTGAAATCCTCCAGCCTGAATTCAAGGAGTACGCCCTGCAGGTTAAGAAGAACGCTGCCGTGCTGGCTGACGAACTTGTTAAGCGCGGCTTCGGCGTAGTAAGTGGCGGTACCGACAACCACTCTATGCTTATCGACCTGCGTCCAAAATATCCAGAGCTTACCGGCAAGGTTGCTGAGAACGCCTTGGTTTCTGCCGACATCACCGTTAATAAGAACATGGTGCCTTTCGACAGCCGCAGCGCATTCCAGACCTCTGGTATCC
>JAZUHM010000526.1:0-6617 GCA_045641725.1 Bacteroidaceae bacterium
GTGTCATAAGCGAGCTGAGCCACGAGGGTCGCATCTGAGCTGGATGGCACGTCGTCGGCATAAATAAATACCACGTCGCCAGCCTTACCCTGGATACCAGTAGGATTGATAAGCTCTGCAAACGGACCTACATTAGTAATCTTCTGCCATTCCTTGTTGTCAGAATAGCACTGTACGTCCTGAATACGGAAAAGCTTTACATATTTGCTGCGTGTAGCGTCGGCATCCCACTTGTCGGTGAGCACGCTCACTGCCATATTCTGCAGGCTGAGCAACATCTTGTCGGCAGTCATGGCTTCGCGAAGTTCCTGCTCGGTCATCGAGGCATATTCGTCGCGCAAGATGGTGCAGGCAGCATCTGCGAAATAAGTCTGGAGTTTATTGTAATATAATGCAGAGTTGCGAGTGAGTTCAATCTCGTCCATCACCTCGCTGCGTTCGCGAGCGAGAGTTGCCGAATCAACGTCAACCTTATACAATTTCCACTGCGAAGCGAGGTTTGTGACTACACCGCCGATGACCTTGTGCTCAGCGGTAGTGCCGCATGACAAGGCAGAGAACTGACCCTTAAAGGTAAAGGCAGGCTCCCAAACATCGGCCTCAGAAGGAGCGGCCAGGAATGTCGAGTACTGGTCATTCATAATTGTGCGGAACTGCAGATTGTTTGCAGAGTTGTTGCGCACATAATACTCAGAGATTGCATTGACAATCTTAACGGTATCGCCGTTTGTGGTAAGCTTCCAAACCTGAGTAAAGTCTGCGTCGTTGCCCACCTTGGCTACTACAGCTGTACCTGAGATATTCTCGGTCATAAAATAGCCTGGTGTGCTTGCAGACTCAAAGCGATAATAGCCGTCGGTGATGCTGGTTGCAACACCGGCTGCCTCGCCGAGGCGCTTGCGGATTTCAGCCTTGTCAACGCCTTCTGTGTCGGCAATTGGCTCAAGCTGCCAGTCTGAATAAGGATTGTCGTTGCTGGCATGGTTTGCATTCCACTTTACCACATTGTAGCGAGAGTTGCAGTGGAGGCAGGTACCATTGTTGAAAGAAGAATTCCAGCTGATGGTGAGATATTCTGCATCACCCTCAGAGGCCTTAATATATAAGGTAATAGGAGTGGTCACTGTAACGAGGGCAGCGTCTGAGCCTCCCGAGTTAGGAATGTAGCGACCTGTGTTGGCATTGCGGATCTTATAGCCGGTAGTGCCATCCTTCTCAACCACCCAAAGCTGCTTGAGGTCTTTAGCCACAAGATTGGCATTGGTGCTCATGGTGTGGGCCGAGGGGTCCTCCTGAGCATAGCGGTTGTAACGACTCTTGAGCCTGTAGAGGCCAGAGTAATCAACTGCGACAGCGCTGACGGTCAACAGCAGCGCCAATGCAGTGAGTGCAAATTTAGTAAATGTTTTCATTAGCGTTAATATTATATATTAGTTATTTAATCAATAAATCGCTTGGTCAATCCTTGGAATTCCTCGATGCGGCGATCGCGGAGGAATGGCCACCAGCGCCTCACTTCTTCGCTGCGGCTCAGGCTGATTTCCACAATCTGCTCGGCCTCGGCGTCTTTTGGCGCACGATAGAGAAACTCGCCCTGCGGGCCGGCCACAAAGCTGCTGCCCCAGAACTCAATGCCGCTGTCGGGCTCATCGGGATGAGGTTCAAAACCCACGCGGTTTACAGCAATCACAGGCAGTCCGTTGGCCACGGCGTGACCGCGCTGCACAGTGGTCCATGCCTCGCGCTGGCGCTCCTGCTCTTCCTCGGTGTCGCGGGCATCATAGCCTATTGCCGTCGGGTAAATCAGAATCTCAGCGCCCTTGAGAGCCATCAGTCGCGCACCCTCTGGATACCACTGGTCCCAGCAGACCTGCACTCCCAGCAATCCCAGGCTTGTCTGGATTGGCTCAAAGCCCATGTCGCCCGGCGTGAAATAGAATTTCTCATAATAGCCGGGGTCGTCGGGGATATGCATCTTGCGATACTTGCCACACACCGAGCCATCAACATCAAACACCACTGCGGTGTTGTGATATAAGCCCGGAGCACGGCGCTCAAACAGCGAGGTGACGAGCACCACCCCAGCCTCTCGGGCTATGCGGGAATAGCGCTCGGTATCTGCGCCAGGAATCGGAACGGCCAGATTAAAGCGCTCGGTGTCTTCGGTCTGACAAAAGTACAGACTATTGTGCAATTCCTGCAGCACCACCAACTGCGCACCCTGCGCAGCAAGGCGTTTGACCTTGTGCTCGAGGCGCTGAACATTGTCGGCAATATCTGCCGTGTTGTGCTGCTGAATAATTCCTGCTTTTATTATTCTTTGGGTCATAGTCATAGGCTTAATAGTACTGCATAGTGGAGCAATGTAGCGAGCCGTGCTGCTCCACCAGTACACGGCAGTCAATTCCTGTGACGCTATAGCCAGCAAAAGCCTCTTCCAGCACACGGGCGGCCTTGGCGTCGAGTTCGGCATCGCCATAGGTCGGCATCAGCACTCTGTTGTTGATAACCAGATAGTTGGCATAGGTAGAAGGCAGGCGCATGCCGTCTTCATCAAACATCAGCGGTGCCATAGGCAGAGCCAGCAGTCGATAGGGCTTGCCCTGAATTGTCTCGAACGCCTCGAGCTGCTCTTCCATCAGCTTGAGCTGCTCATAATGCTCGTCGGCGGGGTCGTCGCACTTCACATAGACAATGGTATCTTGCGGGCAAAGGCGTGCCAAAGTGTCGATATGGCTGTCGGTATCGTCGCCTGCCAGATAGCCGTGGTCGAGCCACAATAGCCGCTTGGCATTCAACTTGTCGAGTAGCAGATGTTCGATAGCGGCTTTGTCCATCTGCGGATTGCGGTTGGGATTGAGCAGACACTCGCTGGTAGTGAGCAGTGTGCCCTGGCCATCGCTCTCGATGCTGCCGCCTTCAAACACAAAACCTTGCTCGTCGCGATATTCGCCACGCAGCAGTCCTGTGTCAAACAAACGCTTGTTGATAGCATTATCCTTAGCTGCCTCAAACTTGCCGCCCCAGCCGTTGAACTTGAAATCCAGCAACTGATAGCGACCGTTCTCCATCACAGTAATAAAGCCGTGGTCACGAGCCCAAGTGTCGTTGGTGGGACAATAGACGAGGGTTATGTTTTTCAGCGACTTCTGCGGCAGTTTCTCGTGCAGCAGCGCCTCAACCTCGTCCTTGTTCTGGCAGACGATAATCACCTGTTCGGTCAGGCTTATCTCGTAGGCCATGCGCAGATAGCAGACCGTCACTTCCTGCAGATAGGGCTTCCAATCGGTGTCGGCATGAGGCCATGTCAGCTGCACGGCTCTCTGCGGATACCACTCGGCGGGCATGCAGTCGCAGACCTTCTCGGCCACACACATCCCCTCGGCCTGCATCCGGGTGTTGTCTGCCCCGGGCCAAGCTGCGGTGTCAGTGATGATTGTTGTCGGTTTCTTAGAAAGCAAGCCCATACGCGCATAATTTCTGCAAAGATAACCATTTTTTTTAATTTTCGCCCAGTTTTCTACATTTTTTTAAAATAAAATATTAACTTTGCACTCAAATTCAAACATATCACAGGCGTGAACATTAAGGAGATTATCAAGGCCCTTGAAGTTTTTGCGCCTCTGCCCCTGCAAGAAAGCTATGACAATGCTGGCTTGCAGGTCGGATTGTCAGAGGCGGAATGTTCAGGGGCATTATTGTGTCTGGACGTGACAGAGGCAGTACTGCAGGAGGCAGCCGACAAGGGCTGTAATCTTGTGGTGGCGCACCACCCGCTGGTGTTCCGCCCCGTCAAGCACATCACCGACCAGACCTATGTGGAGCGCTGCCTGCGCTTTGCCGTCAAGAACGACATCGCTATCTATGCGGCCCACACCAACCTCGACAATGCGGCAGGCGGAGTGAACCACGAGATAGCCAGCCGCCTCGGACTGCAAGACGTGCAGTTCCTTGTTGACAACGGCAATGGCGGCGGCAGCGGCATTGTGGGCCATCTGGCCGCACCGATGACCGCGCCCGAATTTATACAGAGTGTCAAGGAGATTTTTGGCGTTGAGTGCGCCATGTGCAACTCCTATCTCTCGCGCCCCATCAGCAAGGTAGCGCTATGCGGCGGCGCAGGCGATTTTCTGCTCAACAACGCCGTGGCAAGCGGTGCCGACGCCTTTATCACAGGCGAAATGCATTACCATCAGTATTTCGGCATGGAGCAGACGATTCAAATCGTAGTGATCGGCCACTACCAGAGCGAGCAATACACCATGCACCTGCTCCAGCGCAAACTGCAAGAGCAATTTCCGCAACTGCGCACCGCCATCACCAGCATCAACACTAATCCGATTCAATACATCTAAGGAAACAAATAATTAAACAACACAATAATCATGGCAAAAGAATCAAAGAAAGTCGCTCCGGTAGAACTCACCGTTGAGCAGAAACTGAAGAGCCTCTACAAGTATCAGACCGTGCTCTCAAAGATTGACGAAATCCGCACCCTGCGCGGCGAGCTCCCTCTCGAGGTGCAGGACCTTGAAGACGAAATCGAAGGTCTCGGCGCCCGCATCTCTCGCACACAGGAAGACCTGCAGGCCGTAGCCAGCGACATCAACCGCTGGAATGAAGACAAGATTCAGGCTAACCTCGCCATCGAGCGCGGCCAGGCAAAGCTCGACAACGTACGCAACAACCGCGAATACGACAACATCAACCGCGAAATCGAATATCAGCAGCTTGAGATTCAGAGCATCAACAAGAAGCTCCGCGAGGCAAGCACATACCGCAACGAGCGCGAAGCACTGCTGCAGGACAGCATCGCAAAGCGCGACGAGCGCTATGGCGACCTCGAGGCAAAGAAGGCTGAGCTCGAGGAAATCATTGCTGAGACCAAGGTAGAGGAAGAAAACCTCCGCGACGAGGCCAAGATTCTCGAGACCACTCTCGACTACCGCCTCCTCACCTCGTTCAAGCGCATCCGCAAAAACTGCCACAACGGCCTCGGCATCGTTTATGTGCAGCGCGACGCATGTGGCGGCTGCTTCAACAAGATTCCGCCTCAGCGCCAGCTCGATGTCCGCATGCACAAGAAGGTAATCGTGTGCGAATACTGCGGCCGCATTCTCGTAGATCCAGAATTGGCAGGCGTACAGATTGCACAGCCAGTGGAGGAGACCAAGCCACGCCGCCGCCGTTCTTCACGCAAGGCAGAATAATCACCCACTCACAATCAAACCCCACATCGCAATGAAGAAATTAGCCATACTCTGCCTCATGGCCATCATGACACTGGGCACCTACGCAGCCGGCACCAGCGACATCGACTCTACCGCCAACAAGCTCACTATCAAGGTCTTGCCAAGCAAAAGTCTGAGCTGCATACCTATACAGATATGCATGACCAACGCCATACCCATGACATGCATACAGTGCTACATCACCAGCCCTGACGGCCAGAACACATTCCTCACCGCACCCGACGACTCAACCAGCGTGCTCTGCTCGCGCACCAAGCGCTGGGACAAAGACCACACCACCATCTTCAAGTGGAACGAGCACAAGCACCCCGACATGCTGATGGCAATGCTGGTCAACACCAAGAGTCTCAACTTTGCCGACAACGACGGGCCCGTAGTAGAAATCTATTTTGACGGCAGCAAGCTCACCGACGGCGACTACTGCATTCGCATGACCGACCCAACCATGGTGTGGACTAACCGCAAGGACGTGAAGGCATACACCTGCCCCAACTCACAAGCCAATTTCAAAATCAAAAAAGGCAAGCTCGTGCTGAAATAACAGCCACAGCCATACTCACACCCCTCACTCCGATTCTGCCCAGCCAGAATCGTAGTGTTTTTTATACCCCACCCCATTGAGCCATTCTTCATTCGTGCCGCCACAATTTTTCTTCGGCCTAAAAAAATCGAAATGCGCGCAAATTTCCGTTCACAGCGCTGTGAACGTTTGTTCACACCGGTGTGAACGATTGTTCACAGCGCTATGAACGATTGTTCACAGCGCTGTGAACAGAATTTATCTCGAATCTAGATTTTTTCTGCGCGCAGAAAAATCAGCCCAAAGCGCAATCAACCTTATGATTGACAAGCAATTAACCCCACCGACCGTAGCAAACAAACAACACCCCGAAATCAGCACTCACAACACCACATTTTTCACCCCGCACACAATGCAGCACAATTCCCCATCCCAGCCATCCGGTTTTCTTACCTTATATAATAATTAATAATATCCGGCAAAAACACTGTGATTGAGCCATCTCCTCCCCTGTTTAGGGGCAAATCGCGTAAGAAGCGATTTGGGGAGGAGCCTTGAGAGGCACCACCAGCCTCGAAAGATAAAGCGACGACGGTGTCGGTGGGCTCGAAGAGCCAGAGGGGTAGCCCCACACATAGTTACTAACTATGGTAAGCCATACCCAAGTCGGATCGTAGCCATGTCGTTCTGTGAGCCAAGGAGTTGAACCAAATCCTTGTCTTCCTAAGACCGCTTGGCCTCCGACTTCACCAGCCTCGAAAGATAACGCGACGACGGTGTCGGTGGGCTCGAAGAGCCAGAGGGGTAGCCCCACACATAGTTACTAACTATGGTAAGCCATACCC
>JAZUHM010000527.1:0-3437 GCA_045641725.1 Bacteroidaceae bacterium
CTCACTACCATGACCCGCCTCCAACAATATGAACAATAGCAACAACATTACAAACTTCAAGCAGATATACGCTTATAAGAAAGACGTGCTTGTGGCAACGCACTTCGACCACAGCAAGCCTAAATACGGCGACACTCGCAACGTGAGCAACTATATCATTTTCTGCCTCTGCCACAAAGGGCACGCCAAGCTGCAAATCAACGACAAGACGCGCGATCTCCATCAGGGCTCTCACATCATTATCATTCCCTCCACATACACCGGGCTGCTTGAGGCGTCGAGCGACTACGACGCCACGTTTATCGCCTTCAGCCCCGAGTTCCGCCACGAAAACCGCTACCGCCACGCCATGCCTTTTATCGACGCGTTGCTGTTTATCAAGGAGCAGGGCGTGATGCAGCTCAGCAATATGCAGCAGGAGTACTTCATCATGATGCGCGACATCCTGATACGCTCCATCAAGGACACGGCCCAAAGCTACATACGCCCACTGCTCGAAGAGCTGACCTGCGCTTTTTTGGTATGGGAGGAGAGCACCGTGGCCGCCAACATCAATGTCTCGCCTACCAACAAGAATCCGCGCGACATAATGGTCTCGCACTTTCTGCGACTCGCCAACGACAACTATCGGGAGCAGCACCGCCTGGATTTCTACGCGCAGCAGATGCACATCACCCCAAAATACCTGTCGGCCATCGTGAAACAAGTCACCGGCCGCACCGCCAGCCAATGGATCGACGCGTTTCTGGTGAGCGAGGCCCAAAACCTGCTGACCACCACGTCTAAAAATGTGGCCGAAATCTCAGACCAGCTCGGTTTTCCCAACCAATCGTTTTTCGGCAAGTATTTCAAGCACCACACCGGCAAGAATCCCCTTTCCTACAGATATAAATCGCCAAACAACGAATAGCACGCCACTTTTATTGCCACTTTTCAATTTTTTATTATTTTTGCAGATTGTACTTAGGAACTTAATAAAAACAACATAACACCATGGACGTAATAGCCAAACTCATTGAACGCGCCAAGAACAACAAACAGCGCATCGTGCTTCCCGAAGGCACTGAAGAAAGAACACTCCGCGCAGCTGACCGCGCCATTGCCGACCAACTGGCCGACATCACTCTGCTCGGCGAAGAGGACGAAATCATCGAGGCTGCCCAGAAACTGGGCCTCACCCACATCACCCCAGAGGTAATCATCAACCCGCGCAAATCTGCCGACCTTGAGGAATTTGCCCAGGCCCTGGCAGAACTGCGTAAGCGCAAAGGCCTCACACTCGAAGAGGCACGCCAGAAAGTAAAGGACCCTCTTTACTACGGATGCATGATGATTAAGCTCGGCAAAGCCGACGGACAGCTCGCCGGCGCACGCAACTCTACAGGCAACGTGCTCCGCCCCGCCCTCCAGATCATCAAGACAGCCCCGGGCATCAGCTGCGTGAGCGGCGCCATGCTCCTGCTCTCCCAGACTCCGCAGTACGGCGAAGACGGCGTGCTCGTAATGGGCGACGTGGCCGTCACTCCTGTGCCCGACGCCAACCAGCTCGCCCAGATTGCAGTCTGCACAGCCCAGACCGCCAAGGCCGTAGCTGGTTTTGACGAGCCGCGCGTAGCCATGCTCTCCTTCTCATCCTACGGCTCCGCCAAGCACGAGGTAGTTGACAAGGTGATCGAAGCTACCGACATCGCCAAGCAGATGGCCCCCGACCTCAGCATCGACGGCGAGCTGCAGGCCGACTGCGCCATCGTGCCCGAAGTAGCCAAGCTCAAGGCCCCAGGCTCTCGCGTTGCCGGCAAGGCCAATGTGCTCATCGTACCATGCCTCGAGGTCGGCAATATCGCCTACAAGCTCGTGCAGCGCCTGGGCAATGCCGAGGCCATCGGCCCAATCCTCCAGGGTATCGCACGCCCAGTAAACGACCTCTCGCGCGGCTGCAACGTCGATGATATCTACAAGATGATCGCAATCACCGCCAACCAGGCCATAGCAGCCAAGAGAGTCTAACCACCCCCTCAACCCGCGCGGCAGCAGCCCACCAGCCCCCTGCCGCACACACAATCAACCCATAGCACAAAACAACCACATATAACACATGAAAATCCTCGTATTAAACTGCGGAAGCTCGTCAATCAAATATGCCCTCTACGACATGGACGACCGCTCAGTCATCACCAGCGGCGGCATCGAGAAAATCGGCCTGCCCGACTCGTTCATCAATATCAAGCTCAACGGCCAGAAGCACAAGCTCGAGCGCCCTATCGCCGAGCACACCGCCGGCGTACAGTGGATCTTTGAAGTACTCACCACTGGCGACCACGCCGTGCTCAAAGACCTCAACGAACTCGACGCCGTAGGCCATCGCATGGTACACGGCGGCGAAAAATTCAACAAGTCAGTGCTCCTCACACCCCAAGTAATGGAAGCCTTCACCGCCTGCAACGACCTCGCCCCACTCCACAACCCAGCCAACATCAAGGGAGTCAACGCAGTGTCGGCCCTCATGCCAGACATACCGCAGGTAGGCGTGTTTGACACAGCCTTCCACCAGACCATGCCCGACTACGCCTACATGTACGCCCTACCCTACGAACTCTACGAGCAATACGGCGTGCGCCGCTACGGATTCCACGGCACCAGCCACCGCTACGTCAGCCAGCGCGTATGCGAATACCTCGGCTGCCAGCCCGAAGGCAAGCGCATCATCACCTGCCACATCGGCAACGGCGCATCCATAGCCGCAGTCAAAGACGGCAAGTGCGTTGACACCTCAATGGGCCTCACACCACTCGAAGGCCTCATCATGGGCACACGCTCAGGCGACATCGACGCAGGCGCCATCACCTTCCTCATGGACAAACTACAGCTCGACACCAAAGGCATCTCCAACCTCCTCAACAAGCAGTCAGGCCTCCAGGGCGTGAGCCAGCTCTCCAGCGACTTCCGCGACATACTCGCAGGCATCGCCAACGGCAACGACAAAGCCCGCCTCGCCAAAGAAATGTACACCTATCGCATCAAGAAATACATCGGCCAGTACGCAGCAGCCATGGGCGGCGTAGATATCATCCTCTTCACCGGCGGCGCCGGCGAAAACCAGTGGGAAGTACGCGAAGGCGCAACCAGCGGCCTCGAATTCATGGGCATCAAGATGGACCCCGACAAAAACCGCGCCTGCCGCGCCACCGAGGCCATCCTCTCCGCCGACGACAGCGCAGTCACCGTATGCTGCATCCCAACCGACGAAGAACTCATGATCGCCCTCGACACCATGAGCATCGTAGGCTAAACCCCACCCCATTCAGCAAAAACAACACACAACAAAACCACCACAATCCCGAATGCCACCCGCATTCGGAATTATTTATTATTGGGGTCCGATAAAACAAAAGATTGTAATTTATTAGTGTCCGATAAAACAAAAGACTGTGGTTGAG
>JAZUHM010000528.1:0-3607 GCA_045641725.1 Bacteroidaceae bacterium
GGTGCGTTGGTATAAGCCCACCTACACCGTCGTCGCTATTTCCTTTGAGGCTGGTGGTGCCTCTCAAGGCTCAATCATAGTATTGTTATCGGACAACATTAATGAAAAATTAATGTTTCATTGGTGATAATTAATGTGTAAAAACAAAATCAGTTGTGCCATTCGTAGCTCGGCGCGTCCGGCGCCAAGCTACGGGAGTCTCCATTTTAACGTAAATGCCTCCTGATTTGGGTTAAAAATAAAAATTTCCCTGCGCAGGTTTGTTTTTTTCCAACTTTTTATTATCTTTGCACCCGTTATAATATAAAAAGGTATATATTGTATATGAAGACAAAACTTTTATTTATGATTATCGCCCTGTTTGCCGCTATCGGCATCATGGCCGACAATTACCAAAAATGGGTGGACGGCAAGCCTGCGGAAGGTCTTATCAAGAACTTCCAGTTTGACCCAATCACGCTGACGCTTACAGCCGAATTGCCCGACGCTCCCAACGGCATTAGGTTTAAGTATGACCTCTATTGGCGCACCAACAACACCTTAGTTACCCACATCAAGGACGTGATGGACGACGACCATCCCACATCTGTGGACTATGAGTGCTGGGCCTATCGGAGCCAGTACAGCAGCACCGACAACTACAGATTTGACATGTTGCTGAGCCATAGTGCCACAAGCAAGAACATAGATGGCAAGCCTGGCACCAAACAGGTGAGCTTCAGACTGATGCACGACCAGCTCCAGCAAATCTACGACAACCAAAGACGTAAAGACCTCTTTGTGGCTATGGGTATGTTTCTGTCGTCAACAGGTATGAGTGGCGATGAGGTGAAGTACGGCGAAAGCAGCAATATGCGCAGCTGGGTGCGTATTCCATACCACGACATTTGGTTGCCTGACCACGACGAATACAGAGAAAACTCTATCTGCTTTACCAATGCCTATGAGTTTTCGGTGCCTCACGCTATGACCACAGCAGCCATCGTGGCTACTAAGTCGGGCGGCGAGTGGACTCATTATTACAATGGCAAGCGCAATGGCTATGTCAGCCCAAACATGACTGAGTTCTCGTTTTACAACTCCAACGAGGTGGTGACTATCAACGACTCTCTGTGGTACTCAATGGACCCTACTGTTCGCTTCAACTGGGAGTACCGCCTCGACGACGGCGAGTGGCAGACCTATACCGGCGAGACAGGCATTCCGCTGAGCCACACAGAGCCAGCCATCGGCCCAAGCCGCTCGCTCAGCATCACTCCAAACGCCAAGGCTAAGTACAAGGAAGAATGGCGCGCTGCCGTGACCACCAGCAACAGTAGCTACAAAGGCGAGGTGGCTTACTCCAATGTAATAACTCTTTACCACAAGTTTAAGGAGGACGACTGGGCCAGCAACCGCATCGTTCAATTACTGGTAGATGGCCACACTGTCAACTTTGGCACCGAGAAGTATCCACAGCGCATTATGGGTGGCGACACTCCACGCGAACTGCAATTCTATGTATGGGCAAAGGGCAACTCGGCAGCCACAGTCAGATTGCAGCGCCGCTATCAGAGCAATATCAACGACTCGTATAGCGAGTGGCAGACCGTGAGCGGCAGCAGCGAAATCTACAATGGCAGCTTCTCCGCCAGCCCATATTACATCAAGACCACCGAAAGCGGCGACAATAAGCGCCTGCAGTATCGTTATGTGGTGCAGTCACGTAATGGCGGCCCTACCATTGTGAGCGACACAGTCTTTGTTGACCTCACCCGCACGATACACCTCACCGGTCCTTGCGACTACAAGCTGGGCAAGAATGGCGATTGGCGCGAGATTCTTTATGAGCAGAGAACCGGCATCAACGTGATGTGGTTCGACTCGCTCTATGTGCGCCCATACAAAGGCAAGGGAGATTTTAGCGACTATGGTAAGAAGCAGTTCAGCGTTGATGAGGACGGCGAATACTATCACACCAACATGGGCAACTATTTGGGCGAATCGATGACCAAATATTACCCCACTGGCAAAATCTATGTCACCGACGAGCGCGGCAATAACCTCTTTAGCGAACTCGTGACCTATGGCATCTCGCTCAAAGACCAGGGCCTCAAGATGCCTGCGGCTCCTGAGCGCAAGCAGAAGTTCCTTGGCTGGCAAACCCAGTGGAATGACAACCACCTCCTCACCACCGAGCGCCTCGACACCATGATACTCGTGAAGCGCGACAATGGCCTTGACCACACTATCACGGCTGTTTATACTCCTAAGAGACAGGGCGATGTAAATAATGACGGCAATGTGAACACCACCGATGTGGTGTGCGCCTATAACTATGTGATCGAAGGCCCGTCGGAGATTACCCTCGCCGACGCCGATGTCAATGAAGATAATCAGGTTAACTCCAACGACGTGGTGACTATCTACAACCGAATCATCGACGGTTTGCGCGCTGGTCAGCCCGAAGGCGTGGTTGCCGTTGACTTGGGGCTGCCGAGCCGCACGATGTGGGCCAATTTCAACATAGGCGCACACTCTGCCGAAGAAGCCGGACATTATATGGCCTGGGGCGAACTTATGCCAAAGCTGTCATATACTATCGACAACTATGGTTTGTGTGACTATTATCAGGGAGCTTCCTATTATTACCGCTATCAGCGTGGTGGACAATTCTCTGATAATTTCGACAATCTCTTCCATACCGACGATGCCGCCTTCATCCACTGGGGCGAGCGCTGGCAGATGCCTTCGGCAGAACAGTTCCAAGAGCTTTTCAACCCTGAGTACACCACCACAGTCTGGACCGAAATCAAGGGCGTGCCGGGTGTGAGCATCATCAGCAAGGAGAATGGTAATAGCATCTTTATACCAGCAGCCGGCTACATGGATGGCGAAAAGAATCTGGTTCAAACCAAGGTTTACCTCTGGTCAACAACCCTTGGCAACAAGACCGACGAGGCCGTAGAATTTACTTTTGCTCAGGGCGCTGGCAAGGTCACCATCAGCTATGGTGGCGAGAGTCGTTACAAGGGCTGCAATATCCGCCCTGTCTATCGTCGCGCCACCAGCAAATAATTTGATTTCTCACATATCCCAAACCAATTGCGCCGCAGCACACCACATCGTGCCGCGGCGCAATCTTGTTGGTTTATGCCCCGGTCGCCGCTCGGCGCGGTATGCGCCAAGCACCAATTGAGGCAGAACTGTCGTTCGAAGCACTGCGGTCGGTGTTCGGCGCGGGACGCGCCAAACTACGAAAAGCGTTGTGCCAATTTTTCAAAAAGCGGGCATATTTTTGAGCAGTCTGCCAGCAACTCAGCTCGCATTTGAGCCGTCTCCTCCCCTGTTTAGGGGAGGTGGCTCGAAGAGCCAGAGGGGTAGGACTTACCAAAGTTAGTAACTAAGTGTGGGGCTACCCCACACCGCTTTGCGAGAGTCTTCGACCCCCTTGCGTCGCTATTTCCTTTGAGGCTGGTGGTGCCCCATAGGGCTCCTGCCAAATGCTGCTCGCATTTGCCCCTAAACAAGTGAGCAAACAGTCTTAGACAATCAAAAAAATATAGGAGTTAAGGGGGAGAAAAAAAGGGATCTAAAGGGGAGTTAACGGACGATACTAACACCTAAG